>NZ_JBFAXX010000004.1:0-192797 GCF_040680995.1 Kitasatospora sp. NPDC051914 | reverse complement strand
GCGCAGTCCAAGGCCTACGGCGACGACTTCGCGGCGTTCTGGGTGCACAACGCCTGGGTCACCATGAGCGGCGAGACCCTTCCGTTGTGGGGCCCGCTCAGACGGCGGGCGCGTACTTGTAGCCGACCCGGCGGACGGTGACGATGCTGTCGCGGTGCGCCGCGCCGAGCTTGCGCCGCAGCCGCGCGACGTGGACGTCGACGGTGCGGCCGTCCCCGACGTGGCCGTAGCCCCAGACCGCGGAGACCAGGTGGTCGCGGGTGTGCACCCGGTGGGGGTGCTCGGTGAGGTGGGCCAGCAGCTCGAACTCCAGGTAGGTGAGGTCGAGCAGGACGCCGTCGACGTGGGCGGTGCGCCGGTCGGTGTCGACGCTGATGCCGTGCCCGGTGGGACGTGCCGCCGGGCGCGGCTCCTCGGCAGCGGCGGCGGGTGCCTGCTCGGGCACCAGCAGCAGGTAGCCGACCAGGGACCGGCCGGCCGGGTCGCCGAGCTGTGCGCCGTAGTGGGCGAGCAGGCCCTGCGGCAGCGCGGACTGCGGCAGCGCGACGACGGTGGCGCCCTCGGGCAGCCCGGCGGGCAGCGCGGGGAGGGCGGGTCGGCGCTCCGTCTGCTGCGGTGCGGGAGCGGGTCGCTGAGCGGTCGTCGGGTGCGGGGTGGCGGTGGTGCTCGGGTACCAGCGCTCGGTGCCGCCGGGGACGGCGGCGACGGAGCGGACGGCACGCAGGTGCGGAGTGGTGGCGGTGACGGTACGGGTCGCCGTGGAGGTGGAGGACATGGTGGGCTCTCTTCGCGCGGGACGGATTCGGGTGGTCGTCGTCTGCGCGTCGTGCCGGGCGCCGGTGCGCTCCTGACGGTCGGTCAGAGTGCGGTGGCGGGGCTGGACGCGCGCTTCGCGGTCCGACAGGTCTGGTCGAAGAGGTGCGGTTGGCGGGACGGCCAGAAGGGCTCGAGATCGCGACGGTTCGGGTCCACGGGTGGTTCTCCGGTGTGCACAGGGCGGAACGAGCCGGCCGTCGGCGGGGGACGGTCGGGCGGAGCGGGGGGCGACGGGAGCGGCCCGGTCGGGCGGGGCCGGTGGGGGGTCCGTCAGCGACAGCAGGCGCTGCAGACCAGCGCCTGGTCGATGTGGCGGCGCGCGGTGAGCGCCGGCACGGCGGGGGCGGGCTGCACGACTCTGCGGAACGCGTGTGCGGTCACCGGTGCTGCCTCCTCCCCTGGGCACGGCGCCGGGTGGCGCAGCGTGCGACAGAGTGAGCTTTCCACGCCCGATCGGCCGGGGGCAACCCCGGCCACCCCAGCGTCCCGCCATCCGGGACAAGCCCCGTCCCAGCATCCGGACAGGCCCGCGGACAGCCGCCCGGAGGGCAGGTCGACGGGGCCCGTGCGGGCGTTCCGGGTGCGGGGCGAGCCCTACGGCCCGTCAGCCGCGGCCGGCCGGTGCCCCGGTGGTGCCGGCCACGCCGGCGGCGTGCTCGACCAGGCGGATCAGCAGTTCCTTGCCGTCCTCGCGGCGGCGCGCGTCGCAGAGCAGCACCGGCACCCCGGGGTCGAGGTCCAGGGCGGCCCGCACGTCGTCGGGCGCGTACACCTCGGTGCCCTCGAAGCAGTTGACGGCGACCACGAAGGGGATGCGGCGCTGCTCGAAGAAGTCCACCGACGGGAAGGAGTCGGCGAGCCGCCGGGTGTCGGCGAGCACGATGGCGCCCAGTGCGCCCTGGGCGAGCTCGTCCCAGACGAACCAGAAGCGGTCCTGGCCGGGGGTGCCGAAGAGGTAGAGGGCGAGGCCGGGCTTCAGGTCGATCCGGCCGAAGTCCATGGCGACGGTGGTGCTGCGCTTGGCCTCGACGCCGGCGGTGTCGTCGACCGGGCGGCCGCGCTCGCTCAGCAGCTCCTCGGTGCGCAGCGGGCGGATCTCGCTGACCGCGCCGACCAGGGTGGTCTTGCCCGCGCCGAAGCCGCCGGCGACCAGGATCTTCAGGGCGACGGAGGACCACAGGGCGGAGCGCGCGTCCGCCGGGGTGTCAGAGTGCACGGAGGCCATTGATCACGTCTCGCAGGAGTTGCTCGTCGGGTCGCTGGGCGAGCGGGACGGGCCGGGTGACGGTGATCAGCCCGGCGTCGTTGAGGTCGCCGAGCAGCACCCGGACGATGCTGACCGGCAGGTCGCTGTAGGAGCCCAGCTCGGCGACGCTCAGCGGTTCGTCGCGGCAGAGCGCCAGCAGGGCGTGGTGGGTGGCGTCGAGGGCGGGCTCCTGCTCGGCCCGCCCCTCGGCGTCCACGGCGCGGACCAGGGAGATGAGGTCGAACAGGCCCTCGTCGACGGGCCTGGCGGCCCGTCCCCTGGTCATCGAGAACAGCCGCACCACCGGCCCCGCGTCGTCGTCGAACCACCGGTCCTCCGCGGGGTTCCGCGGCGCGAACAGGTCGATCTCCGGCTCGGTCTCGTAGGGGTCGTCGTACGGGTCCTCGTACGCGTCCTGCGGTGCGTCGTCCTCGTCGGCCATCCGTTCGCTCATCTCTCCTGCGGGGCGGATTCGGTCCGGGGCTCGGCGGCCAGGTGCTCGCCCACCCGCTTGACCAGCAGGGCCATCTCGTACGCGATCTGGCCGACGTCGGACTCGGCGTCGCTCAGCACGGCCAGGCAGCTGCCGTCGCCGGCCGCGGTGATGAAGAGGAAGGCCTCGTCGAGCTCGACCATGGTCTGGCGGACGCCGCCGACCCGGAAGTGCCGGCCGGCGCCCTTGGCCAGGCTGTGGAAACCGGAGGCGACGGCCGCCAGGTGCTCGGCGTCCTCGCGGGCCAGGCCGCTGGAGACGCCGGTCGCCAGACCGTCGCCGGACAGGATCACCGCATGCCTCAGGGTCGCGACGCGGCCCACCAGGTCGTCCAGGAGCCAGTTCAGGTCTCCGGACGGCTGTGTCGTTGCGGTCATTGTTCGGTTCCTTCCGCTGGGGCGGGTGGTGCGGGTGGTACGGGTTTTCCTTGGCGTACGGGGTACAGCTGGGGCCGCGGGCGCGCGGCCGGCAGAGCAGGTGGGACGGGTGCAGAGGGTAGCGCCACCCGGGGCCGTACGGGACCCCCCACCGGCCGCGCCACGCCGGGCGGCGGCCCGGGCGTGTCGGGGAGGTCCGGCACGACGGTCAGCGACGCAGGCTGGAGGCGGTCCCCGCGGCCGCGTGCGAAGCCGCGCTGGAAGGACGCGAACGCGGCGCGCGCCTCCTCCGGCGACCGCTCGCGGACGGGATCGGCGGCCGGCCGGTCGCCGTCCTCGCGGAGCTGCGGCGCCAGACTGGCCTGCCGCACGCGCCGGGGCAGCAGCCCGCCGGCGACCTGCTCGGCGGCGGCCGCGGGTGCCGCGGCGGGCCGGCCGGGGTCGGCTGCGGGCGCGGGTGCCGCCGCGGCGGGCTGCGCGGGCGGCTCCTGCTCGACGGGGCCGTCGGGGCGGCGGTGCCGGCCGGTGCCGGCGTCCAGGTCCGGAACGAGGGCCGGGCCGCCGGAGCGGCGGCGGGGCAGCCCGCCGGGGGTGGCGGGCTGCTCGGCGGCCGAGGGGCGCGGGCCGCCGCCGATCCGCGGGGCGCTGCGGGCCCGGCCGCTCTTCACCGCGGGCGCAGCGGCCTGCTGCGCGGCGGCGGGCACCGGGGCGGGGCGGCCGGCGTCGGCAGCCGGCCGGCCGGAGAACTGGTCGGCCATCACCTCGTTGGCGTCGGCCAGCAGCTCGCGCGGGATCAGCACCACGGCGGTGCTGCCGCCGTACGGCGAGGGCCGCATGTGGACCCGGATGCCGTGCCGGCGGGCCAGCCGGCTGACCACGAACAGGCCGAGCCGGTCGGTGTCCGCGAGGTCGAACTCCTGCTCCACCGCGAGGCGCTGGTTGATCTCCTCCAGCGCGTGCTCGCTCAGGCCGAGGCCGCGGTCGTCGATCTCCAGGCAGAAGCCGTGCGCGACGACCTCGCCCTGCACCGTGACCTGGGTGTGCGGCGGGGAGAAGACCGTGGCGTTCTCGATGAGTTCGGCGACCAGGTGGGTGACGTCGGCGACCGCGCTGCCGAGCAGTCCGGTGCCGGGGAACGGGCGGACGATCACCCGGGCGTAGTCCTCGACCTCGCCGACCGAGGCCCGCACCACGTCGACCATCCGGACGGGCTTGCGCCAGGCGCGGCCGGGCGAGCCGCCGGAGAGGATGATCAGGCCCTCGGAGTGCCGCCGCATGCGGGTGGTCAGGTGGTCGAGGCGGAAGAGGTCCTCCAGCTCCGCCGGGTTCTCGGTGCGGCGCTCCATCGCGTCCAGCAGGGTCAGCTGGCGGTGCAGCAGCACCTGGCTGCGGCGGGCGAGGTTGACGAAGACGGCGGAGACGCCGCGGCGCAGCTCGGCCTGCTCGACCACGGCCTCGACGGCGACCACCTGGACGTCGTGGAAGGCCCGGCCGACCTGGCCGATCTCGGCGGGGCCGAACTCCAGCTCCGGGGTCTCGGCGGCGACGTCCACCGTCTCTCCGCGGCGCAGCCGGACCATCATCTGCGGCAGCCGGGTGCCGGACAGCTCCTGGGCGGCGTTGCGCAGGGCGATCAGCTCGCGGACGTGGCTGCGGCCGATCCGGTAGGAGATGAGCACCGACAGCACGACGGCTATCAGGCCGATGGCGCCGGCGACGGCGCCGCGGACGATCTGGTTGAGCGCGTAGGAGGAGGCGCGCTCGCCGATCCGGTCGGCGAGGCGGGTGTTCAGGTCGGAGAAGGAGGCGAGCACCGGGGTGGCGGCCTCGCGCCACGGGTCCTTCGGGTTGGCGCGGATGGTCGCCGGGCGGTTGACCGCGGAGTCGAAGTTGGCCTCGGCGGCGGCGAGCGCCATCCAGGAGTCGGAGCTGCGCAGGTCCGCGTAGTCGCGCTGGTCGATGAGGTCGAGCTCGCCGGCGTAGACGCTGAACAGCGCCTGCTGGGAGTGCATGTTGTCCAGGGCTATCTGGATCATCTCGGGGCCCGGCTGGTCGGTCAGCCGGAGCGCCTGCATCGCGGCGGCCTCGCAGGCGAGGTACTCGCGGGCGCGGACGAGCTCGGTGAGCAGCGTGGACTGGCGGGGCAGCTGGCCGCTCTGCCGGGCGGCGAAGGAGGACCGGAACGGGAAGACCGTCTCGACCAGGTCGGAGTAGGCGAGCAGTTCGTGGTCCCAGCCGACGACCTCGCGGCCGGCCTGGCCGCGGATGGCGGGGAGCTGCTCGGCGGCGGTGAGGATGTCCTGGTACTTGACGCGCTGCTGGGCGTCGAGCCGGTCGGTGGCCTTGGTGTCGGTGAGGTAGCGGAGCTCGCGCAGGCTGTGGTCGGTGGCGGCCTGGGCGTGCTCGTACGCGTCCTTGTTGGCCTGGGAGGAGGGGTCGGCGAGGCGCAGGACGGCGGTGCGCCGCTCCTCCTGGAGGTCGAGGGTGTAGCGGTCGACCGGCTTGACCAGGTCCTTGAAGGTGCTGCTGACGTCGAACTGGCTGCGGACGTCGCCGGTGGTGACGAGGGTCGCATAGACCCAGAGCCCGGTGAGGGCCACGATGGGCACCATGAGCAGCGCGATGATCTTCGCGCGGATCGAGCTGCTGCGCAGACGCATGGAGTCCTCGGTCGGGATGGAGCCAGGCGCGGACAGGGGGTGCGGTCGGGCGGGCGGTGAGCCTCCCGGGTCAGGCAGAGCCGTCCCGGAGGGGGCCCGGGCCGTTGGAATCTGCGTGAGCCTACACCGCGCTGACCACCCGTTCGAAGGGCCACACGGGTCCCCGACCGAGGCTGTCCGAATGATCCGGTATTGCCCCTCTGGCGAACGCTCTCCGCTGTCACCGGGAACGGCACGCCGTGCCGATCGCGGCGCGGCGTCCACCGCCTCTGGGCAGCGCCCCCGGCGATCCGGTAGCTTCGCCACCGATCCGTCCGCCGGCCGGGCAGGCCGACCGCGCGGGAGACACGGGGATCGGGGGCAGTGTGCGCGAGGTCAGCAGCCCCGCCCTGTCCGAACCGGCCGCCGGCGGGCTCGCGGACTCGGTGTTCGACACGGCGGAGCAGAATCCGGGGCTGATCCAGCTCTCCCGGCGCACCGGCGGGGTCTGGCAGCCGGTGACCGCCCTCCAGTTCCGCGACGAGGTGCTCGCCCTGGCCAAGGGCCTGCTCACCCGGGGCGTGCGGTACGGCGACCGGGTCGCCGTCATGTCGGGCACCTGTTACGAGTGGACGCTCTTCGACTACGCGCTCTGGGCGATCGGCGCGATCCCGGTGCCGGTCTACCCGACGTCGGCGCCCGAGCAGGTCCGCTGGATCCTCGCCGAGACGCAGGCGGTGGCCTGCGTGGTGGAGCACGAGGACCATGCGATGACGGTGGGCGCGGTGTGCGACGCGCTGCCCGAGCTCACCGGCATCTGGCAGCTGGACGGGGACTGCGTCGCCGCGCTGATCGAGGACGGCCGCGGCGTGCCCGACGCGCTGGTGCACCGGCAGCGGCTGGGCGTGACCGCGGAGTCGATCGCCACCGTCATCTACACCTCCGGCACGACCGGCCGCCCGAAGGGCTGCCTGCTGACGCACGGCAACTTCGCCGGCGAGGCGGACGCGCTGCTGGACGGCTGGGGCGAGGTCTTCCGGGACACCGGCGGGGTGCCGCCGGCCACCCTGCTGTTCCTGCCGCTGGCGCACGTCTACGGGCGGATGGTGCAGGTGGCGGCCGTCCGCGGCGGCATCCGGATCGGCCACCACGGCGAGCTGACCACCGACAGCCTGCTGCCGGCCCTGGAGTCCTTCCGGCCGACCTTCCTGCACGCGGTGCCGTACGTCTTCGAGAAGATCTACCAGCGGGCCAGGGAGCGGGCCGAGGAGGCCGGCAGGGCCGAGCTGTTCGACCAGGCGGCGCAGACCGCGGTCGAGTGGGCCTCCGCCCGGGAGCGGAAGGCGCTCGGGCACGGCCCCGGGCCCGGCCCGGCGCTGCGGGTGCGCCACGCGGCGTACGACCGGCTGGTCTACCAGCGGCTGCGGGCGGTGCTCGGCGGCCGGGTGCGCAATGTGATGTCGGGCGGCTCCACGCTGGGCCGGGAGCTCGGCCTGTTCTTCGCCGGCGCCGGCATGACGGTGTACGAGGGGTACGGGCTGACCGAGACCACGGCCGCGGTGACGGCCAATCCGCCGGGCCGGCCGAAGTTCGGCACGGTGGGCCGGCCGGTGCCGGGGGCGTCGGTGGCGATCGCCGACGACGGCGAGGTGTGGGTGCGCGGCGGGACGGTCTTCTCCGGCTACCTCAACCACCCGCAGTGCACCGAGGCCGCGCTGGTGCAGGGCTGGCTCGCCACCGGGGACATCGGCGAGCTCGACCGGGACGGCTACCTCACCATCACCGGCCGCAAGAAGGAACTGATCGTCACCAGCAGCGGCAAGAACCTCGCCCCCGGCGCCCTCGAGGAGCGGGTGCGGTCCCACCCGCTGGTCGCCCAGTGCCTGGTGGTGGGCGACAACCGGCCGTACGTGGCCGCGCTGATCACCCTGGACGGGCAGGCCCTGGCGCACTGGCTGAAGCTGCGCGGCCGGGAGCAGCTGGACGTGTGGGGGGCGCTGGCCGACACCGACCTGCACGGGGAGATCCAGCGGGCGGTGGCCGCCGCCAACACGGCCGTCTCGCGCGCCGAGTCGATCCGCGCGTTCCGGCTGCTGCCGAAGGAGTTCAGTACGGAGGAGGGGCTGCTGACGCCCTCGCTGAAGATGCGCCGCAGCGCCATCCTGGAGTACTACGCCGAGGACATCGAGGAGCTGTACGCCCCCTGACGGCCCGCCGCGGGGCGCGGCGGACCGCCGGGCCGGGCGTCAGGCCGCGGCGCTGAACGAGGGCAGGTAGCCGCCGGACTGGCCCGCCTTGTTGGGGTGGTAGCTGTCGTCCACCGGCAGGGTGGTGCTGTTGAGCCACTGGGTGAGCGAGCCGCAGATCTCGTGCTCGGTGAAGATGCCGCGGACGTCCTTGAAGGTGAAGCCCGCGTCGGCCGCGCGCTTGGCGATGACCGAGTCGAGGGTGTCCGCGGCGCCGTTGATGGCGGCGCGCTTGGTGTCGCCGATCCCGAAGACGCAGTTGCCCCCGATCTTGTAGAGGTGCGGGTAGCCGAGCACCACGACGTGCGCGTTGGGGGCCTTGCTGCGGATCGCCGAGTACACCGCGTCGAGCTTGCCGGGCAGCGTGTTGGTGGCGTACGCCTTCGCGGTGTTCACCGCGCTCAGGCAGGCGCTCTCGGTGCCGAGCACGCAGGTCTGCATCGTGCTGGCGAAGCCGGCGTCGTTCCCGCCGATGGTGATGCTGACCAGAGTGGTGGTGGAACTCAGCGCGGAAACCTGGTTGTTGAGGACGTCCCCGGTCTTCGCCCCGGAACACGCCACGAAGGAGAACGAGGTGGGGGCATTCGCGTTCTTCCAGAGGTACGGGTAGGCGTTGGTGCTCCGCTTGCAGCTGCCGCTTTCGCTGGTGTAGCTGCCGGCCCCGACGCCTGCGGAGTAGGAGTCGCCCAGGGCGACGTACCGGGCTCCGGCGGCCGAGGCGTCGGTGGCCGCGAAGAGGGTGGACAGGGAGAGCGCGAGCGCCGTGGCCGCGACGGGCAGGACTCTGGTGCGAGGCATGGGGGAACCTCCGGGTGGGGGGGTGAATGCGATCCGGAAGTGGGGGTGACCCGGATCACACTGTTGTGATACCAGGCAGTAGTCTCGCCGGATAGTGCCCATGCCAAAGTTGTTGACGGCGTGTCGGATGTGACACCGTCACGCCGCCCGGGTGTCACCGGAAATCAGCAAGAAGTGCTTTTCCGAGAAAAGGATCGACGTTTCGTCAAAGAATCCTGGGAGTTCACCGGAAGAGCGCGCAGCCCCCGAGCGGGAGCTCCTCGATGGTCTCGTTCGCCGCCGCCGGCACCCCCAGGTGCAGCACCGCCGCGGACACCGCCGCACGCGCCTGCCGGACGCCCTGCGCGCCCCAGCCGAGCAGCTCCACCGCCAGCCCCGGCGCGACCAGCAGCCGCCGGTAGTGCCGGCCCGAGGCCGGGTCGGGCTGCGAGGGGCCGACCCGGTGCAGCGCCGCCGCCATCCGCACCCGCGCGCACTCGTGCCCGCCGTTGGCCGACCCCACCCGGTCGTAGAGGTAGCCCAGGTACCGGGGGCGGCCGATCACGGCCTGCGCCTCCTCGCCGGCCTCCCGGGCGAGCGCGGCGGCCGGGTCCCCGTCGTCCTCGGGCTCCAGCGAGCCGCCGGGCAGGCTGACGATGCCGTCCTTCGGGTTGACCAGGGTGAGCACCCGCCCGTCCGGGGCGAACAGCCACCCCCAGGACTGCTTGACCGGCAGCCCGGCGGGCACCTCCTCGCCCGGCCGCCACGGCCAGCCCGCGATCGGCCGCCGCCGGACCTTCCCGAGCAGGTCGGCGATCTCCGCGCTGTACTCGATGCGGTTCACGCGTGTCCCCTCCGCTCCCGGGCCGCCGGCCCGCCGGTCGGCGGCCGGGGAGCGGGCGCGGCGGGCCGCCGCCCGCTCCGACTGTTGATCTTCCCCGAACATCCGGTCGATGAACAGTCCTGGCCGCCGCCCGGGGCACGCCCGCAACCCCGCCGCGCCCGGGCCGTGACACTCCTCCCGTCACGCACCGTCCCGGCGGGATCACGGATCGGCATCGGCCGAGGCGGTGCGGGCCCTGCACTGTCGGCGGCGCCCGATATGGTCGACGACCATGCGACTGCTGCATACCTCCGACTGGCACCTCGGCCGCTCCTTCCACCGGGAGAGCCTGCACGACGCCCAACGCGCCTTCCTCGACCACCTGGTGGCCGTCGCCGGGGCCGAGCGGGTGGACGCCGTGCTGGTCGCGGGCGACGTGTACGACCGGGCCCTGCCCGGGCTGGAGGCGGTCGCCCTCTTCGACGACGTCCTGGTGCGGCTCGCCGCGCTCGGCGTACCCGCCGTCTTCATCAGCGGCAACCACGACTCGGCCCGCCGGCTCGGCGTCGCCTCCCGGCTGATCGACCGGGCCGGCATCCACCTGCGCACCGACCCGGACGGCTGCGCCGACCCGGTGATGCTCGCCGACGAGCACGGCCCGGTCGCCGTCTACGGTCTGCCCTACCTGGAGCCCGCCCTCGTCCGCGAGCGCTTCGGGCTCGACCGCGGCGGCCACGACCGCGTCCTCGGCGCCGCGATGGACGCCGTCCGCGCCGACCTGGCCGACCGCCCCGCGGGCACCCGCGCCGTGGTGCTCGCGCACGCCTTCGTCACCGGCGGCGAGACCAGCGACAGCGAGCGCGACATCACCGTCGGCGGGGTGGCGAGCGTGCCCGCCGCGGTCTTCGACGGCGTCCACTACGCCGCCCTCGGCCACCTGCACGGCAGCCAGCGGCTCGCCCCGCACCTGCGCTACAGCGGTTCCCCGCTCGCCTACTCCTTCTCCGAGGCCGACCACCGCAAGACCATGTGGCTGATCGACCTGGCCGCCGACGGCTCGATCGCCGGGGAACGGCGGATCGACTGCCCGCAGCCCCGGCGGCTGGCCCGGCTGCGCGGCCGGCTCCACGACCTGCTCCACGACGAGGAGCACGCCTGGGCCGAGGAGTGCTGGGTGCAGGCCACCCTCACCGACCCGGCCCGCCCGGCCGACCCGATGGAGGAGCTCCGCCGGCGCTTCCCGCACACCCTGCAGCTGCTCTTCGAACCCGAGCCCACCGAGGGCGACGGCGCCCCCTCGTACGCGGCCCGCGTCTCCGGCCGCACCGACCTGGAGATCGCCGAGGGCTTCGTCCGGCACGTCCGCCCCGGCACCTCCCTGGGCGCCCACGAACGCGACTGGCTCGCCGACGGCTTCGAGGCCGTCCGCCGCGAGGCCGAGCGCGCCCAGGAGGCCGCCCGATGAGGCTGCACCGGCTCACCCTCACGGCCTTCGGGCCGTTCGCCGGCACCGAGGAGGTCGACTTCGACCGCCTCGCCTCCGGCGGCCTCTTCCTGCTGCGCGGCGCGACCGGCGCCGGCAAGTCCAGCGTCCTCGACGCGGTCTGCTACGCCGTGTACGGGGAGGTGCCCGGCGCCCGCAAGGGCAACCCGCTGCGCAGCGACCACGCCGAACCCGGCCGGCTCACCGAGGTGAGGCTCGACCTCACCCTCGGCGGCCGCCGCCTCGAGATCACCCGCAGCCCCGAGCAGCAGCGTCCCAAGCTCCGCGGCACCGGCACCACCACCGAGAAGGCGCAGACCCTGCTGCGCGAGTGGGTCGCCGACACCGGCGACGGCACCCCCGGCTGGCAGGCCGTCAGCCGCTCCCACCAGGAGGCCGGCGAGGAGATCCGCCGGCTGGTCGGCATGAGCCGGGAACAGTTCTGCCAGGTCGTCCTGCTGCCGCAGGGCGACTTCGCGCGTTTCCTGCGGGCCGACACCAAGCAGCGGGCCGAACTGCTCGGCCGGCTCTTCGACACCAGGCGCTTCGGCCAGCTGGAGCGCTGGCTGGCGGACCGCCGGGTCCGCCAGGAGGCCGCCGTCCGCGAGGGCCGGCAGCGGCTGCGCGACCTCGCCGCCCGGGCCGAGGAGGCGGCCGGCCCCGGTGCCGAGCCCCCGGCGGAGTGGGTGCCCGCCGAGGACGGCTCCGCGGGCAGCGCCACCGGCCTGGTCGACGGCGTGCTCGGCTGGGCGGCCGTGCTGCGCAGCGACGCCGCCGAGCAGCGGGCGGTCGCCGCCTGCGCCCTGGCCGCCGCCCAGGAGGCCCAGGCCGGCGCCGACCGCCGGCGGCGCGAGCAGGACACCCTGGCCGAGCGCCAGCAGCGCCACCGGGCCGCGGTCGGCACCGCCCGCGAGCTCGCCGCGGCCGGCGAGGAGGTCGCCGCCCGGCGCCGCCGGCTGGACCGCGCCCGGGCCGCGCTGGCCGTGGAGTCCGCACTGCGGCTGCGGACGGCGGCCGCCGAGGCGCACCGCACCGCTGCGGCCGCCGAACAGGAGCGCCGCGCCGAGCTGCGCCGGCTGGGCGCAGCCGTACCGGCCCCGGCCGGCGGCGGTGCGGTCGGCCGCACCGGCGGCGGGGAGGGCATCGTGCTCCTCCCCCACCAGGGCGGCCCGGTCGAGCCGCCCGCCGCCCCCGCGGACGCGGACGCCGCCGGGCTGGCCGCGGCCGAACGGCGGCTGCGCACGGCCGGCGGCGCACTCGCCGCGGCCCGCGCCGCCGAGCAGCGCCACGCGGCGGCCGGCCGGGAGGCGGCCGAACTGACCCGCCGCCGGGACGCGGCCGAGCAGCTCGTCGAGGACGCCCGGGAGTGGCTGGCCGACGCCGACGACCGGCTGAAGGACCTCCAGGGGGAGCAGGCGGCCGCGCAGGCCGCCGCCGACACCGTCCGGCGGCTCGACGAGCAGCGCGCCGAGTTGGACGGCCGCCTCGCCGCCGCCCACCGCCGCGACGGACTCCGGGCCGCCGTCGCCGGCGCCGAGCGGACCGAACTCGACCTGCACGGGCAGCTGCTCACCGCCCGCGAGACCGCCCTGGACCTGCAGGAGCGGCGGCTCGCCGGCATGGCCGCCGAACTCGCCGGTGCACTGCGCGACGGCACGCCCTGCCGGGTGTGCGGCGCCGCCGAGCACCCGGCCCCGGCCCGGCCGAGCGAGGACCGGGTGACCGCGGAGCACCAGGAGCGGGCCGCGGCCGAGCAGACCGCGGCCGAGGCCCGGCTCGACCGCGCCCGGCAGGAGCTCGCCGGGCTGCGGACGGCGGAGGCCGCCGCGCACGCACTCGCCGGGGAGGCCGCCGCCGAGCAGCTCGCCGAGCAGCTGACGGCCCTACGGGCGGAGCGGCGCACCGCCATCGGGCAGGCCGAGCTGCTCGGCGCGGTCACCTGCCGGATCGAGGAGTTCGACCGCGACCGGCGGGAGTTCGACCGGCAGCTGCACGAGGGCCTGGCCGAGGCCGCGGCCGCCGGCGCCCGGCTGCAGGATCTGGCCGCCGAACGGCAGCGGCTCGCCGCGCAGATCGACGAGGCCCGCGGGGACGCCCCGTCGGTGGCCGTCCGCGCCCGGCAGCTCGACCGGGCCGCGGACGCGGTGGCCGCGGCCCTGGCCGCCGTGCACAGCGGCACCGAGGCGGCCGCGCGGCTCGAGGAGGCCGAGCAGGAGCTGCTGCGGGCCGCCGCCGACGCCGGGTTCGACACGCCCGCGGACGCCGTGGCCGCCCTGCTGCCCGCCGCCGAGCGCACCGCGCTGGAGGCCCGGCTGGAGCAGCACGACCGGGCGATCGCCGCGGCCGAGGCCGAGCTGGCCCGGCCCGAGCTGGCGGCCGCCGCCGCCCTGCCGCCCGCGGAGCCGGCCGCCGCCGAGGCGGCGGCCGCCCGGGCCGCCGGGCGGGTGCGCCGGGCCGCCGCGCAGGCCGACGCCGCCGAGCGCCGCTGCGCCGCCCTGGCCCGGATCGGTACCGGGCTGGCGGAGCTGGCCGCGGCACTCGGGCCGGAACTCGCCGAGTACGGCCGGATCAGCCGGCTGGCCGCCCTGGTGGCGGGCGCCCCGGCGGAGAACGCGCTGCGGATGCGCCTGGAGTCGTACGTGCTGGCCGCCCGGCTGGAGCAGGTCGCGGCGGCGGCGAGTGCGCGGCTGGTGCGGATGTCCGGGGGCCGCTACACGCTGGTGCACAGCGACGGGCTGGTGGCCGGCACCAAGCGCTCCGGCCTCTCGCTGCGGGTGGTCGACGCCTGGACGGGCAGCGACCGCGACACCGCGACGCTCTCCGGCGGCGAGAGCTTCTTCGCCTCGCTCGCCCTGGCGCTGGGGCTGGCCGACGTGGTGACGGACGAGGCGGGCGGCATGCCGCTGGACACGCTCTTCATCGACGAGGGCTTCGGCAGCCTGGACGAGCAGACCCTGGAGGAGGTCATGGACGTCCTCGACGGCCTGCGCGAGCGGGACCGCGCGGTCGGCATCGTCAGCCACGTCGCCGACCTGCGCAGCCGCATCCCGTCCCAACTGCTGGTGAGCAAGCAGCGGCACGGCTCCACACTGGCGATCGCGTCCCGCGAGGACGCCTGACGGCGAGCCCCGAGCGCCGTCTTCGAGGGCGCTCGGGCGGCCGGTCGGGGGCGCCGGGGCACCCCCGGGGCCCGGTCGGCGGGCTCAGCCGGAGCAGGCGATCCGCTGGGCCTGCTGCCAGGTGCAGACCGGGCAGAGGGTGGAGCCGGCCCGGTCCGCCGGGTACTCGGTGGGTTCGCCGCAGAGCACGCAGTCGGCGCGCGGGCCGTCCCCGGCCGCCGGGGTGAGCCCCCGGACGGCCTCGCCGGGGGCGGGGGCGAGCTCGCAGACCGCCGGCTCGGCGGTGGTGTCCTGGTGGGTCATGGCCCTTCCTTCCGTGGTGACGGGACCTCTCAGCCGAGGAAGCTCAGCCGGACCGTCCGCCGGGGGTTGTCGACGTTGGTGTCCACCAGGACGACCGACTGCCAGATGCCGAGGGCGAGCTTGCCGCCGATGACCGGCAGGGTGGCGTGCGGGGCGACCAGCCCGGGGAGCACGTGGTCGCGGCCGTGGCCTGGGGTGCCGTGGCGGTGCCGCCAGCGGTTGTCGGCGGGGAGCAGGTCGCGCAGCAGGGCGAGCAGGTCGTCGTCACTGCCCGCACCGGTCTCGATCACCGCGATCCCGGCGGTGGCGTGCGGCACGAACACGTTCAGCAGGCCGTCCCGCCCGGCGGCCGCGGTGGTGAGGAAGGCCGCGCAGCGCTCGGTGATGTCGAGGGCGACCTCGCCGGTGCCGGTGGTGGTCTCGAAGGTCAGCGTGTGGAAGGTGTCCGCCATGGTCACATCCTGACGCATCGCCGCCGCGGATCGGCGGACGTCCCACGGAGCGGGATCGGGACATGACGAAGACCCGGCGGACTCCCGTCCGTCGGGTCGTCGGCCGGCGCCGGGCCGACCGGTGTGCGGCGCGCTGCGCCCCGGGGCCGGCTAGTGCCGGCTGCCGAAGAGACTGCGACGCAGGCGGCGCAGCGGGGCGAGCAGCGAGACCCGGGCGGTGCGCCGGGGCGCGGCCTGGGTGCCTGCCGTGCCGGTGCCGCGCGGCGTGAGCTCCCTTATCAGGCCGAGGGCCTCGGCCGTGTCGACCGTCGAGAGCGCGGGCGCGCCGAGCACGGCGAGGTGGCGGTCGATCCGGCGGCCGGTCGCGCCGACACCGCACTGGATCGCCGGCACTCGTGGCCGAGCTCGCACTTGCATCTGTTCCATCGTTTCCCACCCCTACGAGGCGCCAGGGCCGTGAGGCGAAGACTATCCGTCAGTGGCCGTCCCCACGCAAGCGTCCTGGTGTTCTGCCACCGTATCGTGCGAACGGATCTGACAGTTCACCAGGCGGCCGTGGCCTCGGTCACGACTGGGCATCGATCACGGGCGGCACCGCACTGCAGGTCGGGCATATCGGGCGCGTTCCAAACCTGCTTCCGGCAGCACGCCGGGTGCCGGCTCCGCGTACGGCGGCACGGCCCCGGCGCGCGAGGGGGCGGTGCCGCTCCCGAGGTGCGACCGCGACCCCGCCCCGCGCGGGTGACCCGCCGGGCCTCGGGGTCACCGGTGCGGGTGAGACCGCAGGTCCGCCGACGGGGCCCGGCGGGCCTGCGGTGACAGCATCGGAGCAGCCCGTGGGCGCGTCCCGGCTCCCCTGACAGCCTTCCTTCAGAAGTTGAACACGTCGGAGGGATTGACGCGACGGAAACCTACAAGCAATATCTCTACAGACACGGAATCCCGGGCCACCCCCTCGGGAGCCCCTGTCGAATGAGTTCGACAGATGAAGAAAACTTCCGACACCTGCTGAGTCACTGTCCGGCCGTCTCGACGCTGCGGCGGCCCGACTCAGGTGCGGTGTACGGACCGGCGGTCGGTCGTTGAGGGTCGGCCGGACCGCCAAACCGGACTGCCGGTGCCGCCGCTCGCACGGCGCGGCACCGGCGGTCGCGTTTTCGGCCGTCAACACCCCGCACAGCACTCCCGGCACGTTCAGAAACGATCAGCCGAGGACACCGCTCGACACCCCGGCGATCACTTTGTGTCAACCGCCCGTCCACTTCCGCTGGCTACAGTGGGCTGTACCGGGCGAGCAGCCGCCGACCCACCGTCCTTCGCGGAGTGAAACGAGCGTGAGCCCCCTCCTCAGCATTGTCCTGCCGGTCCACGGAGTGGAGCGCTTCCTCCCCGACTGCCTGGACTCGCTGCGCGCGGAGACCGCCGCCCCCGGCGAGGTCGAGATCATCGCCGTCGACGACCGCTCCCCCGACGGCTGCGGCGCCGTCCTCGACCGGTACGCGGCCAGGGACGGGCGCCTGCGCGTCCACCACCTCACCGAGAACCGGGGCCTCGGCGGCGCCCGCGCCGTCGGGCTGGCCGACGCCGCAGGCACGTACGTCTGGTTCGTCGACAGCGACGACCGGCTGCTCGACGGCGCCCTGGACGCCGTCCTCGCCGAACTGCGCCGCGAGCGGCAGCGCGCCGCGGACGGCCTGCCCCCCGCGGACGTCCTGCTCACCGACTTCGTCCACGTCTACGGCGACGGCGACACCGAACCCAACCCCTGGCGCCACCACCTCACCGGGCCCGAGCTCGCCGCCGGCTGCACCGCCGCCGACCACCCCGGCCTGCTGCGCGCCGTGATGGCCGTGTGGAACAAGGTGCTGCGTCGCGACTTCCTGCTGGGCCTCGACGTCTCCTTCGGCCGCGGGTACTACGAGGACATCTCCGTCACCTACCCGGCACTGCTGGCCGCCGAGCGGCTGCGCTTCCTCGACCGCCCCTGCTACGCCTACCGCCGCGGCCGCCCCGGCGCGATCACCAGCACCCCCTCCGCCAAGCACGCCGACGCCTTCGCCCAGTACGACGCGATCTTCGCCTTCCTGGACCGCCGCCCCAGCCCGCTGCGTCCCGCCGTCTTCGAGCGGACCGTCCGGCAGGCGCTCACCGTGTACGACACCCCCGGCCTGGTGCCGGACGCGCTGCGCGGCGACTTCTTCCACCGGGTCACCGCCCACATCGCCCGCCACCGCCCGCCCGGGCACGCCTTCCCGCGCGGCCCGCGCGGCCTGCCCCACCGGCTGGCCGCCCGCGGCGCCCGCCGCTGCTACGACGAGCTGCGCCGCACCCGCGCCCTGACGCGGGCCGCGCGCCGCCGCACCCGGGCGATCGCCCCCGTGCTCCGCCGGGCCGTCCGCGGCGGGGCCAGGCTCGCCGCGTACAACGCCTTCCGGCGCCTCCCGCTGGACGAGCACCTGGCCGTCTACGCCGCGTACTGGCACCGCGGCTACGCCTGCAACCCGGCCGCCATCTACGAGCGGGCCCGCGAACTCGCCCCGCAGATCCGCGGGGTGTGGGTGGTGGAGACCCGCGCCCAGGCCGCGGCGCTCCCGCCCGGGGTGCCGTACGTCCTGCTGAACACGCCCGCCTACCTGCGCGCCATGGCCACCGCCAAGTACTTCGTCAACAACGTCAACTTCCCGCACACCATGGGCAAGCGCCCGGGCACCGTGCACCTGCAGACCCAGCACGGCACCCCGATCAAGAGCATGGGGATGGACCTGCAGGCGCACCCCGAGGCCGCGGACGGCATGGACTTCGACCGGCTGCGGGAGGCCGTGGACCGCTGGGACTACCTGGTCTCCCCCAACCCGCACACCAGCGAGCACTTCTCCCGGGCCTTCCCCGGCCGCTACCGGCTGCTGGAGACGGGCTACCCGCGCAACGACCGGCTGGCCCTGGCCACGGCCGAGGAGTGCGCCGCCGTCCGCAGCGCGCTCGGCATCGCCGACGGGCAGCGCACGGTGCTGTACGCGCCGACCCACCGGGAGGCCCGCGGCGGCTACCTGCCGGTCCTCGACCTCCCCGAGTTGGCCCGCCGGCTCGGCCCCGGACACACCGTGCTGGTGCGCACCCACTACTTCCACACCGGCGGCGCCGGCGACCTGGCGGCCGGCCCGGACGCCGCCCGGATCGTCGACGTCTCCGACCACCCGGTGGTCGAGGACCTGTACCTCGCCTCCGACACCCTGGTCACCGACTACTCCTCGATGATGTTCGACTACGCCGTACTGGACCGGCCGATCACCGTCTTCGCCCCGGACTGGGACGAGTACCGGTCGGTCCGCGGCGTCTACTTCGACCTGCTCGCCGAACCGCCCGGCGCGGTCGCCGCCACCACGGCCGGCGTGGCCGACGCCCTGCTGGCCGGCGACCCGGAGCCCGCCCTGCGGGCGCGCTTCCGCGAGCGGTTCTGCCCGTGGGACGACGGCCACGCCGCCGAACGCGTCGTCCGGCAGGTCTTCCCGGTCGGCGCACCGGCACAGGCCGGAGCCCGCCGGGTGCTCACCGCCTGACACCGGCCCGGCACGCCGGGTGACGGACCGTCAGCCTACCCGGTCGATCTGCGCGACCGCGCCTGCGCACAGCGTGACGAGGATCTCGCCCGAACGGCACCGGGAAGGAGTGGACGTGCGCCGGGGTCCATGTCGTAATGTGCGGACTGTTCCCTGGCCGACCGGTCGGGACGCGTCGGCGGCCAGGGAGGGCCCATGCTCAACCTCATCACGAAGCTCGTGCTCAAGCCGCTGGCGAAGACCGTCTACCGGCCGGTCATCGAGGGCCTGGAGCACGTGCCTCGCAAGGGTGGGGTGATCCTGGCCAGCAACCACCTGTCCTTCATCGACAGCGTGGTGATCCCGCTGACGGCACCGCGCCAGGTGTACTTCCTGGCGAAGGCCGAGTACTTCACCGGCACCGGGCTCAAGGGCGCCGTCTCCCGCGCCTTCTTCACCTCCGTGATCAACGCGGTGCCGGTCGAGCGCGGCGACTACCGCGCCGCCGCCGCCTCGCTGGAACAGGCGCTGGAGATCCTCAACGACGGCAAGGCCTTCGGCATCTACCCCGAGGGCACCCGCTCGCTGGACGGCCGCCTCTACAAGGGCAAGACCGGCGTGGCCTGGCTGGCGCTGACCGCCGGCGTCCCGGTGGTGCCGGTGGCCCTGGAGGGCCCGCAGGAGATCCTGCCGGTCGGCCGCCGCATCCCCCGGGTGCGGAAGGTGACCGTGCGCTTCGGCGCCCCGCTGCACTTCACCGAGCTGCACGGCCAGGCCCGCTCCGCCCGGGCCCGCCGCCAGGTCACCGACGAGGTGATGGCGGCGATCCAGGCCCTGTCCGGCCAGGAGCCCGCCGACGGCTACAACGAGATCCCGAAGGCGGCCTGATCCCGCGCGCCGAAGAAGGCGGCCAGCAGGCCGTTGAGTTCGGCCGCCCGCGCCGCGGGCATCGCGTGGTGGCTCACCCCCTCCAGCACCTCGACCTCCGCCGACGGCAGCGCCCGGCGGGCCCCTGCGGCGACCCTGCGGACGTCGTGCGCCCCGCTGCGCCCGGCCAGCAGGACGAGCACCGGCACACGCAGCCCCGAGACGTCCGGCCGCCGCAGGACCGCCGGGCGGGCCCGGCCGGGCAGTTCCGTGCCGCGTGCGTACACCTCGGAGCAGCCGGCGTCCGCGCCGCTGCCCGCGGTCTCGTGCGCGAGGAAGGCGCGGGCGCGCTCCGCCGTCGGGCGGAGCAGCAGCGGCAGGGCGCGGAGCAGGTAGCCGGGCCGGAATCCGGCGAAGCACTGGGTGGGGTCGAGCAGCGCCAGCCGGCCGACCCGCTCCGGCCGGCGCACCGCCGCGGTCAGGGCCAGCAGGGCGCCGTACGAATGACCGCACAGGTCCGCCCGGTCGACGCCGAGGCCGTCGAGCAGGGCGTCCAGCCAGGCCGCGACGTCCTCCCCGGTGTGCAGCGGACGCTCGCCGCGGGAGCTGCGGCCCGGGTCGCCGGGCAGGTCCACCGCGAGCACCCGGTGGCTGCCGCCGAGGGCGGCCGCGGTGGCGAACCAGACCGCACCGGTGGCACCTCCGCCGGGCAGCAGCACCAGCGGGGGCGCATCGGCCGGACCGCGGGCGTGCACCCGGGTACTGCCGTACGGGGTCGCCACATCGAGCTCGGCGGTGCCGACGGGCCAGCGGGCGAGCAGGGCGTCGTAGGCGGCATCGAACTCCCGGACCTGGCGGGACACGACTGCGGACATGGCTGACCCCCGATGCCTCGTTGACCAATACTCTCGCTGAACGAGAGAATAGCCCCGAAGGCGAGCGGGCGACACCCGCCCCGACCCGAAGGGCCCGCCGGCGCCGTATGGGAGAAGCGAGGGAGCGAAGCCCGCCCCGAGCCGAAGGGCCCGCCGGTGCCGAAAGCGAGGGAGCGAAGCGACGGAGCGACGACCGTCGGCGCCGGATCAGGAGGGCCCGGAGGCGAGCGGGCGAGTTACAGCAGCGACGACCGTCGGCGAGCGGGCGACGAGAGAGGCGGAGTGCGGTGGAGAACGGGAAGCCCGAAGGGCCTGCCATGGAACTGGTGCATCTGCTGCGGGCGGTCACCGTGGAGTTCGACCTGCTGGGTGCCGACTTCGCGGCCCGGCACGGGCTGCACCCGACCGACCTGCGGGCACTGATCCACCTGCTGGACGCCGACCGGGCCGGCGAGACCGTCACGCCGGGGCGGCTGGGGGCGGCCCTGCGGCTCAACTCGGCGGGCACCACCGGCCTCGTCGACCGGCTGGAGCGCCTCGGCCTGGTCCGCCGGAGCCGCGACGAGCAGGACCGCCGCCGGGTGCTGCTGACCGTGGACGAGAAGGCGGTCGCCCTGGGCTGGTCCTTCTTCGGACCGGTGATCGGCGGGCTGGTGTCCGCCGGCGGCGCCTTCGACGAGGCGGAGCTCGCCATCGTGCACCGCTACCTCACCGCAGCCCTGGCCGCCGTCCGCAACAGCGGAGCCGGCTGATCGGTTCAGCATGGGGGATCGCAGGCAGGTGAGGCCGAGCGCGCCGGCGTCGGATCAGTTCAGCCGCGGCGGGACCCAGGCGTGGTGCCGAAGGATCATGCGTGTTGCGGCGCGGGAGGGTGTCAGCCGCATCGCCGTGTTCCGCAGGGCGACGGCCAGCGGGTGGGAGAGCTGCTGGCCCATCCGCCCGGCCTGCCGGGCGGCCCGTGCGACCGCCTGCGTGCGCGGTCGGCGCTCGACGTCGTAGCGGGCGAGCGCGGCTTCGACGGTGGGCCCGGTGGCGAGCGCGGCGGCCAGGGTGATGGCGTCCTCCAGCGCCTGGCAGGCACCCTGTCCGAGGTTGGGGGTCATCGCGTGTGCCGCGTCGCCGAGCAGCACGATCCGGCCGACCGTGTACGAGGGGAGCGGCGTGCGGAGTTCGTTGATGTCGTGGTGCAGCACGGCGGCGGGCCCGGTCGCGTCGAGCAGGGCGGGGATCGGGTCGTGCCAGGTGCGGAACCGTCGGCGCAATTCGGCCAGCGGGTCGGCGAATCGCGTTCCGACGGGGAGGCCGAGGACGGCGTGCCACTCGGCCCGCCCGTCCTGGAAGGCGATGTGCCCGAACTCGGCCCCGTGCCCCCAGGTCAGCTCGAAGTCGGTGCGCAGATCGACCGCCTGCCCGGTGACGGCGCGCAGCACCGACGAGCCGCTGTGGACCGGGCCGGGGTGGGCCGGGAAGAGATCGCCGCGCACCTTGCTGCCGATGCCGTCGGCCGCGACCAACAGGTCGGCGTCCAGGACCGTGCCGCCGCAGGTGACCCGAACCGTTCCGGGGTCGATCTGCTCGACCGGGCCCGCCTCGGAGCCGATCAGCAGCGCCTCGGCGGGCAGGGATTCGCGAAGCAGTCCGTGCAGGGTCGAGCGGGGAATGCCCACGATCGGCGTGCCCACCGCCCTCTCCAGCGCCGCGCCGTCCATCCGGGTAAGCCAACGGCCCTCCGGCGTGCGGGTGCCACCGCTGTACTGGCCTCGTGACGCAGCTCGTACGGCCGCTCCGACACCGAGCCCGTCCAGTGCCCGCAGGCCGTTGGCGGCCAGCGAGATGCCCGCCCCCGCGTCCCCGAGCATCGATGCGCGCTCGACGACGGCCACTTCCCACCCGATGCGGCGCAGGCCGATCGCGGCGGCCAGCCCGCCGATGCCCCCTCCGACCACCACTGCCGTGTTGCCCATGACCACCCCCGCCTTTCTACATCTGTAGAAGGATGAGGCTACCCGAAGCTCTACAGGTGTAGAAAGGAGCCATGGTTTCGGATCGGCGCACCCTGCTCGCGGACGCGGCTCTCGACGTACTCGCCGACGAAGGGATCCGCGGCCTGACCCACCGGGCGGTCGACCGCAGAGCCGCCGTGCCGCCCGGCACCACGTCGGCCTACTTCCGGACCCGAGCCGCGCTGCTCACCGGACTCGTCACACGCCTGGTCCACATCGACCAGGCGGAACTGCAGACGACGGCCGAAGCACTTCCACCTCTGCGCACCATCGAGGAACTGGTGGACGGCATGGTGCTGCTCACCCGGCAGCGGCTCACCGGCGAGGGCCGCCGTCGCTCGCTCGCCCGCTACGCCTGCGCCGTCGAGAGCGTGCGCGACGCCGAACTGCGCGAGATCCTCGTGCCCCGCGAGAACGCCGGCCGCGAGGCCGTCCGGCTGTTCCTCGCCGCGCACGGCGTGACGGATGTCGAGAATCGCACCCACACCTTGCTGACCTGCATCGACGGGCTGGTCTTCGACCGACTGGTGAGCGGCGGCGAGGTGCCGCGCGAAGCCCTCGAAGGCCTGGTCGCCGCCGCCCTGCGCTAGGGCCCCGCGCCCCGGGGCGGTCCCCCGGGGCTCACTCCCCCGCTTCGCGGCGGAGGAGGGCGGCGTAGCGGCCGCCGCGGTCGAGCAGTTCGTCGTGGGTGCCGAGTTCGGCGACCACACCGGCGTCGAGCACGGCTATCTGGTCGGCGTGCCGGACGGTGGAGAGCCGGTGGGCGATGGTGATGGTGGTGCGGCCGGCCGCGAGGGCGTCGATGGCCTGCTGCACGGCGGCCTCGGTGCGGTTGTCGAGGGCGCTGGTGGCCTCGTCCAGGATCAGCACCGGAGGGTTCCGCAGGATGGTGCGGGCGATGGCCAGGCGCTGCTTCTCGCCGCCGGAGAACCGGTAGCCGCGTTCGCCGACCAGGGTGTCGTAGCCGTCCGGCAGGGCGGCGATCATCGGGTGGATCTGGGCGGCCTCGGCGGCGGCGACGAGTTCCTCGTCGGTGGCGTCGGGTTTGGCGAAGCGCAGGTTGTCGGCGACCGAGGCGTGGAAGAGGTACGTCTCCTGGGAGACCACGCCGACCGCGCGGGCGAGGGTGTCGAAGGACAGCTCGCGGACGTCCGTGCCGTCGATGCAGACCCGGCCGCCGGTGACGTCGTACAGCCGCGGCACCAGGTAGCTGAGGGTGGTCTTGCCGGAGCCGGTCTCGCCGACCACGGCCAGTGAGGTGCCCGCGGGCACCTTGAGGTCGATGCCGCCGAGGGTAGGCCGCTCCTGGTCGCCCTGGTAGCGGAAGTCGACGCCCTCGAAGGTGACGTCGCCCCGGACGGCGGCGAGGCGGACCGGCCGGGCGGGCTCGGCGATCTCGACCGGGAGGTCGAGGTACTCGAAGATGCGCTGGAACAGGGCGAGCGAGACCTGCACCTGCACGCCGGTGGAGAGCAGGCTGACGGTCGGGCGGAAGAGGCCCTGCTGGAGCGAGACGAAGGCGACCAGGGTGCCGACCGAGACGATCGGGGCGCCGCCGGCCGCGGTCAGCCCGGCGGCCCAGTAGATCAGGGCGGGCATGGCGGCCATGACGATCTGGATGGTGGACATCCGCCAGCGCCCGGCCATGTTGACCCGGACCTCCAGCTCGGCGAGCTCGTCGGACTGCCCGGTGAACTCGCGGGAGAGCGAGTCGGCGCGGCCCATGGTGCGGCCGAGCAGGATGCCGCTGACCGAGAGCGACTCCTGGACGGCGGCGCTCATCGCGGCGAGCTTCCGCTGCCGCTCGGTGGTGATCTTCTTGCGTTCGTTGCCGACCCGGCGGCTGATCCAGACGAAGACCGGGAGCAGCAGCAGCGAGACGACGGTGAGCCGCCAGTCCAGGGCGACCATGGCGGCCACGGTGGCGATCACGCCGGTCAGGTTGGAGACCAGCGAGGTGGCGGTCATGGTGACGGTGGACTGCATGCCGCCGATGTCGTTGGCGATCCGGGACTGCACCTCGCCGGTGCGGGTGCGGGTGAAGAAGGCCAGCGACATCCGCTGCAGGTGGGCGTAGACGGAGGTGCGCAGGTCGTGCATGACGCGCTGGCCGACCACGGTGGATATCAGGGTCTGCAGCACGTTGAAGATGCTGTTGACCACCGCGGCGGCGATCATGCCGAGGCACAGCAGGGTGAGCAGCCCGGTGCGGCCCTGCGGGATGGCGGTGTCCAGGGTGGCCCGCAGCAGGAAGGGGGTGACGACCGAGACCACGGCGGAGGCCGCGACCAGCAGTCCGACCAGGGCGAGCCGGCCGCGGTAGGGGCGGAACAGCGCGAGGATGCGGCGGAGCTGGGCGGGCGGGGCCGGCTCGGTCCGGTCCCGTTCGGGCGGGGTCCAGTCGATCCGGTCGAGTTTCAAGGGCGACCTCCGGGGACGGGGCGGGCGGGGCCGCCGGGCGAGGAGCTGCATCATCATTAGCCTAACTAATAATGAGTCTGGCCCCATTCCCGGCGGCCCGGCCGCGCCACCCCCCAGTCTGGCGCTCAGTTCGGCCCGTAGTTGCGCCCGGCCTTCGAGGAGATCGCGCCCGTCCGGCCGCTCGGCAGCAGCCGGCCGAGTGCCACCGCGACCTTGTAGCGCTTGCCCGGCACCGACAGGGTCCGGCCGCGCACCAGGTCGCGCAGCGAGTCGTCGACCACCCGGTCGGCGTCCAGCCAGCCCCAGGACGGGATGTTGGAGGTGCCCATCCCGGCCCGCTGGTGGAACTCCGTCCGGGTGAACCCGGGGCAGAGCGCCTGCAGCCGGACGCCGGTGCCGGCGAGGTCGCGGGCGACGCCCTGGGTGAAGCTGACCACCCAGGCCTTGCTCGCACCGTAGGTGCCGCGGGGGAAGAAGGCGGCGACCGAGGCGACGTTGACCACGGCGCCGCGGCCGCGCTCGCGCATGCCGGGCAGCGCGGCGGTGGTCGTCCGCAGGATCGCCTCGATGTGCACCTTCACCATGTCCAGCTCGGCCTCCAGCGGGACGTCGAGGAAGGCGCCCTTGTTCCCGAAGCCGGCGTTGTTGACCAGGATGTCGACCGGGTTCTCGGCGGCGCGCAGCCGCTCCTCGACGGTGGTGATCCCGGTGTCGGTGGCGAGGTCGGCGGTGAGCGTCTCGACCCGGACGCCGAAGCGCTTGCCGAGGTCCGCGGCGGCCGCCTCGAGCCGCTCGGTGTCGCGGGCGACCAGTACGAGGTCGCGGCCGTCCCTGGCGAGGCGTCGGGCGAAGGCGGCGCCGATCCCGGCGGTGGCGCCGGTGATGAGAGCAGTGGTCATGGGCCGACCGTACTGGGTCGAACGGCGCACCCGCACGGGCGCCGCCCGCCCCGGGGTGTCTCCCGGTGCGGGCGGCGCGGGCGTGCGCTGCCGGGTCAGGCGCGGTAGGCGGCCCAGGAGTTGGTCATCCGGGTGACCTGCCCTGCGGTGAACTGGTACATGCAGGAGTCGTACGTGTAGTCCATGAAGTTGTGGATCGGGTCGACGCCGGTCTTGGTGGCGCAGGAGTCGCGGCCGGTCGGGCAGGCGTAGGCGGCGCTCTTCTCGGCCGGGGTGTCCGACACGTAGTCGCCGTTGCCGTTGCAGCCGCCCTGGAAGGTGTGGTAGAGCCCGAGCCAGTGGCCGACCTCGTGGGTGGCGGTGTCACCCTCGTTGTAGTTGGTGGCCGAGCCGCCGGGGACGGAGGTGTCCAGGATCACCACGCCGTCGTCGGTCGGGTTGGAGGAGTACGAGCTCGGGAAGGTCGCCCAGCCGAGCAGGCTCTGGCCGAGCTTGGCGGTGTAGAGGTTGAGCGCGTTGGCGCCGCCCTTGCGCAGGGTGGACTTCATCTGCTTCTCGGCGCTGGAGCCCGGGGTGATGCCGTTGTACCAGGTGGCGTTGTCGGTGTAGTCGGTACCGGCCAGCGTGAAGGTGAACGGGGTCGGGGCGTTGCCGGTGCCCTGGCCGCCGTACGCGGCGTTGAGCACGGAGATCTGGTTGGCGATCGTCCCGGCGGACAGCTTGCCGGTCGTGCCGGAGTGCACCACGTGGACGTAGACCGGGATGCTGGTCGCCGCCAGCGCCGACTCGGCGAGCAGCTGGGAGCCTTGGGCAGTCTTGGCGAGGCCGGCCACCTTGGCCTTGAGCTCGGCGTCCATCGCCTGGGCCTGGGCGTCGGTGACGGCGTTCGGCTCGTGGGCGGAGCCGCCGGCGGCACTGCGGGCGGCAGCGTTCTCCTCCGCCCCGGTGCAGGCCGAGGCGCTCGGCGCGGACAGCACGGTGGAGGAGGCCGGCAGGGCGAGCTGTCCGACCGACAGGACGCCGGCGAGGGCGGCCGCGGCCAGCAGGCGGTTGCCGCGGACGGACGCCAGGGCAGGACGGATGACACGGGCAGAACGGCGCATCTGCTCTCCCGGGAGGGTGTGGGGGGACGGCGGCCGTGGGGACCGCCGAGCAGAGGCTACGCATTCCCGCCGTGGACGCGTCAGATGCGTTCCGGCCGCGAAATACTGCGGACAAATCACTCAAATGCCGGAGGTTTACCGGCCCTTGGCCCTTCCATAGGGAGCTTTTACAGCCGCGTAACCGCACCCGTCTGGCTGAAAACCGCCAAGCCGGGGCGGCGGATTCCGCCACCCCGGCACGAGACTGACCGCTATTCGGCCGCCGGGTCCACCGGACGCGCCGCCGCTTCACCCGAAAGCCGGGCACCTGAAAGTGGGGCACCCGGGTGCTCCCGGGCCGCGGTGTCGGCGGCGCCGCCCGCCCCCACCGCCTGCAGCCGCTGACCCGCGGTGGCCTTCAACTCCGGCTCCAGCCTGACCATGTCGCGGCGTCCTCCGAGTGCCACCACCGAGGGCACCAGCCAGCGGACGGGCTGCATGCCGCGCAGCCAGGCCTGGGCGTAGACGTGCACCGAACGGCGGGCGATGCCGGCGATCAGCCGGTCCACCGCGGGGCCCAGCGGGTAGGTCTTGTTGGCCGGCCACGGCAGCCGGGCCCGCATCTGCTTCAGCACGGTGTCCTGGTCGGCGCCGCGCACCATGTCGGTGTCGGTCCAACTGAGGTAGCCGACGCCCACCCTGACCCCCTGGTGGGCGACCTCCGCGCGCAGCGCGTGGGCGAAGGCCTCGACGCCCGCCTTGCTGGCGCAGTACGCGGACATCAGCGGGGCCGGGGTGAGCGCGGCCAGCGAGGCGATCTGCAGCAGGTAGCCGCGGCTCTCGGTGAGCGCCGGGAGGAAGGCCCGGGCGGTGGCGACGCTGCCCAGCAGGTTGACCTCGATCACCCGGGTGAAGGCCCGGTGGTCGCTGTCCAGCAGCGGGCCGCCGATGGCGATGCCGGCGTTGGCGACCACGGTGTCGATCCGGCCGTAGCGGTCCTGGATCTGCCGGGCGACCGCGGTCAGTGCGTCCAGATCGGTGACGTCGGCCTCCCAGGCGGAGGCGTGCGGACCGCACTCGGCGGCGACCGTCTTGAGCTCGGCGGGCTCCAGGCCGACCAGGGCGACCTTGGCGCCCTGCGCGGAGAGCCGGCGGGCCATCAGGGCGCCGATGCCGCGGGCGGCACCGGTCACCACCACGACCTGGGAGGACAGGGGCGGGTTCATGCGGTGGCACTCCTCGGGGTGTCGGCGGTCAGGGTGACGATCCGGCGGATCTCGGCGGCGACCTCCGAGGGCCGCTCCATCGGGGACATGTGGCCGACCCCGGGCAGCTCCAGCAGGCCCCGCCCGTCCGGCAGGGCCGCGGCCATTCGGCGGGCGTGCACCGGCGGGGTGAGCCGGTCCCGGCTGCCGACCACCACGGCGGTCGGTGCGGCCAGCTTCGCCAGACCCGCCGTCACGTCCAGTTCGCCGAGCACCTTCGCCCAGCCGTGCCGGACGGCGGTGGGGCAGGCGTGCACGATCCGCGCGCAGGCGTCCACCCGGGCGGCGGGCGTGCCGGGGCCCATCGTGGCGTACTTCAGCAGGGCGCGGCTGACGCCGTTGACCGGGCCGAGCGGCAGCTTGGACTCCAGCACCAGCCGGTGCAGCGCCCGGCGCAGCCCGGGGGCGCGCACGGCGGCGGGCACCACCAGCAGTTCGGCGACCAGGTCGGCGGGGCCGGTGCTGATCAGGACGGCGCCGGCGGTGCGGGCGGCGACCTCGCCGCGGTCCGCGGCGGCCATGATCGTCATACCGCCCATGCTGTGGCCTGCCAGTACCGCGCGCCCGCCCGCCGGGACGACCGCGGCCAGCACCGCCTCCAGGTCGTCGGCCAGCTTCGCGGTGCCGTACCCGGCCGGGCCGGCCGGCACGTCGCTGCGGCCGTGGCCGCGCTGGTCGTAGGCGACCACCCGGTGGTCGGCGGCCAGCAGGTTGACCACCGGCGCCCAGAACGGGGTGGAGCACGTCCAGCCGTGGGCGAGCACCACCAGGGGCGCGCCCTCGGGCCCGTACACCTCCACGTTGAGGCCGGTGCCGTCGGCGGAGCGGACCCGGCGGACCTCGGCGGGGTCGGGCAGCACGCAGTCGGCGGGGATCACGCCGGCACCTCCTCGGCGAGCGGGGCCGCGGCGAGCGGGGCGGTGCGCTTGATCAGCTCGTACTCGGCGAGGTCGACCCGGCGGGTGGCGCGGCGGAAGGCGGTGGTGGAGGCGGGCCACAGCACGGTGTTCTTCCCGCCCTCGTCCAGGTACCAGCTGGTGCAGCCGCCGGTGGTCCACACGGTGCGGTCCATCCGGTGCTGGAGCTCGAGGTTCCAGTGCTTCTGGGCGCGGGCGGTGGGCTGCATGGCGGTGGCGCCGACCGAGTCCAGGGTGGTGAGCGCGTCGACCAGGTAGTTCAGCTGGGACTCGATCATGAGGATCATCGAGCTGTTGCCGAGGCCGGTGTTCGGGCCGATCACGAAGAACAGGTTGGGGAAGCCCCGCACGGTGGAGCCGCGCAGCGCCTCCATGCCGCCCTTCCACTCCTCGGCGAGGCTCTGCCCGCCGATGCCGAAGACCCGCCGGGCGATCGGCATGTCCGTGACGTGGAAGCCGGTGCCGAAGACGATCGCGTCCGCCTCGTGCTCGCTGCCGTCGGCGCCGACCAGGGTGGAGCCGCGGACCTCGGCGAGCCGGGAGGCGACGAGGTCGGTGTTGGCCGCGGCCAGCGCCGGGTAGTAGGTGTTGCTCAGCAGGATGCGCTTGCAGCCGATCCGGTAGTCCGGGGTGAGCCTGGCCCGCAGGGCGGGGTCGGCGACGCCCTGCGCGATGTGCCGCTCGGCGATCTTCTGAACCAGCTTCAGCAGACCGGGGCGGCGGACGAAGGCGTCCACCTGGAGCTCGCGCAGCGCGAAGAGCGCGCCGCGGCGCAGCGCGCCGGTCGGCGGGAGGGCGCCGTGCAGCCACTTCTCCAGGCCGGTGATCTCCCGGTCGCGGCGGGGCAGCACCCAGGCGGGGGTGCGCTGGAACACGGTGAGCCGGCCGACCCGGGGCTGGATCGCCGGGACGATCTGGGCGGCGGAGGCGCCGGTGCCGACGACGGCCACCCGCTTGCCGGCGAGGTCGTAGTCGTGGTCCCAGCGGGAGGAGTGGAAGACCTTGCCGGGGAAGTCCGCGAGGCCGGGGACGTCGGGGATCTGCGGGTCGGCGAGGGGGCCGGCGGCCGAGACCACGGCGTCCGCCGTCCAGGTGCCGGCCGTGGTGGTGATCCGCCAGCGGGCCGGGCCCTCCTCCCAGCGGGCCTCGGTGACCTCGGCGTCGAACCGCAGGTGCGGGCGGAGCCCGAAGGTGTCGGTGACCCGCTCCAGGTAGGCGCGGATGTCGGGCTGGCCGGAGAAGCTGCGCGGCCACTCGGGGTTCGGCGCGAAGGAGAAGGAGTAGAGGTGCGAGGGGACGTCGCAGGCGCATCCCGGGTAGCTGTTGTCGCGCCAGGTGCCGCCGACGGCGGCGGCCCGCTCGAGGATCACGAAGTCGGTGATGCCCGCGCGGCGGAGCCGGACGCCGGCGCCGAGGCCGCCGAAGCCGGAGCCGATCACGGCGACCCGCACGTGCGGGTGGGCGGCCCCGTCCGGGGCGGGTTCTGAGGGCTTCTTGCTGCGGGATGCCATGCGGCGGCTCCAGGGCAGGTGGGGGACGGCGGGCGGCGGGCACGACCATTGAAACCATGCCAGTAATCACTGGCACGATTGGCAGGGTAGCCGCTGCCGCCCCGGCGGGGAAGAAGGCGGGACAGGACCCGGCCCACCGGAGCCGTCCTATGCTGAGCGGCGTGGCGGAGATCACCAGCAGCACCGGGCAGCCCCGCGAGTACCGCGTCGAGGAACTCGCCGAGGCCGCCGGCATCACCACGCGGACCCTGCGTTTCTACCGCGAGCGCAAACTCCTCCAGCCGCCGCGCAAGGAAGGCCGGATCGCCTGGTACGGCGAGCACCACCTCGCCCGGCTGCGGATGATCGGCGAACTGCTGGAACGCGGCCACACCCTCGGCGGCATCACCGAGCTCATCGGCGCCGGAGAGAGCGGCCGCGGCGTCGCCGACCTGATCGGCCTGCGGGACGAGATCGCCGCCCCCTGGTCCGACGAGACGCCCGTCCGGCTCGGCTGGGACGAACTGCTCGCCGCCTTCGGCGACCAGCTCACCCCCGAGAACACCGCCGAGTCCATCGCCCAGGGCTACATCACCGTCCAGGACGACGGCATCACCCACATCAGCCGCCGCCTGATGGACGCCACCCTCGCCCTGGTCGCCGAGGGCGTGCCGCTCGCCGCCGTACTCGCCGTCAGCCGCCGGTCCCAGGAGCACCTGGACGCGGTCGCCGAGGCCTTCACCGAACTCGCCCGCGACCACCTGCTCGGCGGACTCGCCCACGTCGACGACCTGACGCCCGGGGAGGCCGCCGAACTCACCGAGCGCATCCGCCGCGTCCGCCCGCTCGCCCGCGCCACCGCGGACGCCCAGTTCATGCTGGCGATGGACCGCAAGGTCGGGGCCGCCCTCCGCGGCCTGCTCACCGAGAACGAGAACGAGGGCGGCGACGACGGTGACGGCTGATGCGGGCCCGTTCCCGCGGCGGTAAATCCGTCGGCGCCGAACCGTCCCGCCGGTAGCGTGCGCGGCATGGACAGCACCCCCACCGACCTCGCCGCACCGCTCGACGGGCGCGCCCTCGCCGCCGCAACCACCACCGTCCTGCTGTGGGCCTCCGCCTTCGTGGTGATCCGCGACGCCGGCGCCCACTTCGGGCCCGGTGCGCTCGCCCTCGGACGGCTGGCCGTCGGCGCCCTCGCCCTGACCGCGCTGTTGCTGGTCCGCGGCGAGGGGCTGCCGCCACGGGCCGCCTGGCCCGGCATCGCCGCCTCCGGGGTGCTCTGGTTCGGGCTGTACATGGTGGCGCTCAACTGGGGCGAGCAGCAGGTCGACGCGGGCACGGCCGCGATGGTCGTCAACGTCGGACCGCTGCTGATCGCACTGCTCGGCGGGTGGCTGCTGCGGGAGGGCTTCCCGCGGGGCCTGGTCGCCGGGCTGGCGGTGTCCTTCACGGGGGCCGTCGTCACCGGGCTGTCGATGTCCGGCGGGGCCGGCGGGGGCTCGTTCCTCGGCATTGCGCTCTGCCTGCTGTCGGCGGGCGCCTACGCGGCGGGCGTGGTGCTCCAGAAGCCCGCGCTGCGGCACGCCACTCCCCTGCAGGCCACCGCCTTCGGCTGTCTGATCGGCGCGGTCGCCTGCCTGCCGTTCGCCTCCGGCCTCTGGGACGACCTCACCCGGGCGCCCGCCTCCGCCACCCTCGGCCTGGTCTACCTCGGCCTGTTCCCCACCGCCCTGGCCTTCACCACCTGGGCGTACGCGCTCTCGCGCACCACCGCCGGCCGCATGGGCGCCACCTCCTACGCCGTCCCCGCCCTCGTGGTGGCCATGGCCTGGCTCCTCCTCGACGAACTCCCCGCCCCCGGAGCCCTCGCCGGCGGCGTCCTCTGCCTCGCCGGCGTGGCCGTCTCCCGCCGCACCTGAGGCGATCGCCCAGGGGCGCGGGCCGCCCTCGAGGTGCCCCTTCAGGCCTCCAGGCGGCGGATGCGTTCCGCGTCGGGCGTGCGGGGGCAGGTGGTGCAGGCCTCGTCGGGGCGGACGGCGTAGTAGAGGCAGCAGCCCTGGCGGGTGCGGGTCCAGTGGGTGCGGCCGGCCGTGCCGGGGAGGCGGCGGAAGGAGGCGGCGCCGTTGAACGGCGGGGTGCCGCCGGGCAGCAGGGCGGAGGCGGCGGCCACCCCGCGGCCCTCCTCGCCCAGCACCCGGCCGAGGTACCAGAGGGCGGAGACCAGATCGTCCGTCACCATCCCCCACAGTGCGTGCGGGCCGCGCCTCACGTACGGCTGGAAGGCGCCGAGGACGGGCCCGGCGTGGGCGGCGACCGCGGCCCGCAGCCCGTCCGGTCCGGCCGGCCCGTCGGAGGGCAGGTCGGCGAGCAGGGCGAGGTCTCCGGTGGACTCCTCGATCCAGAGGGCGCTCGGCGCGATCCGGGCGGCGCACCCGTCGAGGTACCAGGGCCCGGCGGTGAGCAGGCACAGCGACCAGAGGTAGTGGTGCAGCAGCCGGGAGGCGGCGACGTGGGGGCGCGGTGCGGTGCCGTGCGCGGCGGCGATCCGGGCGGCCTCCGCCGCGACCAGTGCTCCGGCGCGGGATGCCAGGGCGTCCCCGGCGCACCACCGTTCGCGGTCGGACGGGGGCCGGTCGAGCAGGGTGACGGGCAGCACCGGGCAGATGTCGACAAGACGCCGAATCGATGCCGGTGCTCCCACGGCGGCGCCACTGCGCACAGCCGTCAACTGGAGCATCGGAGGACTCCCGAGATCAACTAAGGTATGCCTCACCTTACATGCACCTGACGGTCCGTCGGAACAGCGGCACCCCCACCGCTCGGCCGATTTGACGTGATTAGGTACGCCTAACCTAATGTTCCGTTCCGTGCCCATCACGGAACCCCGCGTGGCCGCCGGACCCGCCGCGACCTGCGCCGACACCCGCACCGCGCACCCGCGCCGACCGCGCCGCGGTTTCCGGGCGCCGCCCCCGGGCACGATCGACCGCACCGGGCAGGCCGCCTGAACACCCGTCGGGCGACCGCACCCGGCCGTCCGACGCCTACCCGTGCCCGCACCGGACCCGCTCCCCGCGGGACCTCGCCACCCACACCGAGGACGACGCCCACATGCGGCTGTACCTGCTCGCCCTGAACCCCACCGACTCGGTCACCGAGGGCTTCCTGCCCGCCGCCGCCCGGCTCGGCCTGGCGGTCACCGTGCTCACCGACCAGCCGGACGCGCACCGCGCCGCGTACACCGGTCCCGCCGACCCGCCGGAGGTGCTGCACTGCGAGGTCCGCGACTTCCGCGAGGTCGTCGGGCTGATCTCCCGCCACCACCCCGCGGACGCGGTGTTCAGCAACAGCGACCACCTGCAGACCCAGACCGCACTCGCCGCCGACTACTTCGGGCTCCCCGCCAAGGACTGGCGGGCCACCCTGCGGGCCAAGAACAAGGCCCAGCTCCGCCGCCACCTCGCCGCCGCCGGCCTGGACGCCGTCCGCGCCCTCGAACTCGCCCCCGGACAGCCGGTATCCGAGCTCGACCCGCCGTTCCCCTGCGTGGTCAAGCCGCGCGAGGGCGTCGCCAGCGAGGACGTCGCCCTGGTCGCGGACGCCTCCGAACTCGCCGCACGCTGCGCGGAGATCAGGCAGCGGCGGCCGCAGGACGCCCTGGTCGTCGAGGAGTTCCTGACCGGTGAGCTGCACACCCTGGAGACCCTCGGCGACGGCGTCCGCCGCCATGTGCTCGGCGGCTTCCGCACCCGGCTCTCGCCGCCGCCCCACTTCGTCGAGGAGGCACTGGAGTTTGTCCCCGAGCACCCCCGGCCGGTGGTCGACCAGGTGCTCGCCCAGCTGGACGCGCTCGGCGTGGGCCTCGGTGCCTGCCACACCGAGTTCGTCGTCCAGCCGGACGGCAGGGCCCGCCTCATCGAGGTCAACTACCGCGCCATCGGCGACCAGTGCGACCTGATGCTGGCCCGGCTGCTGGACATCCCGTACTTCGAGCACGTGCTCCGCGTCCACCTCGGCGGCACGCTGCCCGCCGACCTCGGTGCCCGCTCCGGCCGGCACGGCTACAACCGGCCCGTCCTCGCCGACCGGGCCGGCACCCTCACCGCCGCACCCGCCGCCCAGGAGCACGAGGACGACGGCGTGCAGCTGGTCTACCGGCCGTTCCGCGCCCTCGGCGAGCACCACGAGCACCACCGCACCAACCGGGACTACCTCGGCGTGGTCTGGGCCGTCGGCAGCGACCGGCGGGCGGTGGACGGCGCCGTCGACCGGTTCCTCGCCGCCAACCGCTGGGAGATCACCCCGTGACCGCAGCCGTCCGCCCCGCCCCGGAAGCCGCCGAGGACCCGACCGACCCGGCGGACCGGCTCACCCGGCGCGTCCTCGCCGCCCTGCACCGCGAGGACGTGCTCGGCCTGCGCACCGGCGGCCTTCTCGAACAGCGCGCCGACGGCCCCTGGCTGCGCGGCGGACGGCTCGCCCTGCCGGTCGCCGAGGACGGCTTCCAGAGCCGCTGGACCGCCCGCCGGCCGCTCCTGGAACTCGACGGCCGCCCGCTCACCGCGCTCGACGACGTGCTCGCCGCCGTCGCCTCCCTCGCCGACCCGCGCGACCGCGACGGCCACACCGCCTTCGCCGAGGAGTGCCGGCAGGCCCTCGCCACCATGCGGCTGCACCGGAGCGCCCGGCCCGGCGTGCTCGCCGCCCTCGCCGACCGTTTCGGCCCCGACCCGGCCGACTGGACGGGCCCCACCGCCTCGCTCGGCTTCGACACCCTCGCCGCCTACCTCGACCACCCCGTGCACCCCGCCGGGCTCGGCCGGGCCGGCCTCACCGAGGACCATCTCCGGGCCCACGCACCGGAGTTCCACCCCGCCTTCGAGCTGCGCTGGCTGGTGCTGCCCGAACGCGCCCTCACCGTGCACGGCACCGGGCCGCTGCCCGCCTGGTGGCCCACCCCCGCCGACCTCGGCTGCACCGGCCGCGGCCTCACCCTGCCCGTCCACCCGCTCACCGCGGCACCGGAGCTGGCCGCCCTCGCCCCCGGCGCGCACCTCGCCGAGCGCCGCTACCTGACCGTCCGGCCCACCCTCTCGATGCGGACCGTCGCAGTCGTGCAGGACCCGTCCCTACACCTCAAACTGCCGCTCGCCACCTCCACCCTGGGCCTGCACAACCGGCGCACCATCAAGCCCGGCAGCCTGGTCGACGGCGCCGCGGGACAGCGCCTGCTCGCCGCCGTCACCGCCCGCGAGCCCCGCTTCGCCGAAACCGTCCTGCACGCCGACGAACAGTGCTTCGCGCACGCCGGCCACGAACTGCTCGCCGTCCTGCTGCGCCGCCAACCCGCCGGCCTGGACGAGGCGGTGACCGTCCCACTGGCCGCCCTGCTCGCCACCGCGCCCACCGGACGCACCGTCCTGGACCACCTCGCCGACCGCTTCCACGGCGGCGACGTGCTGCGCCTCTACGACGACCTGCTGCGCCTGCTGCTCGACTGGCACACCGCACTCTTCTCGTACGGCATCGCCCTCGAGGCCCACCAGCAGAACACCTCGCTGGTGCTGGACAGGCCCGGCGGCCGCACCCGGCTGCGGCTGCTGCTCAAGGACGACGACGGCCCGCGCATCAACACCGCCCGGCTCGGCGAACTCGCGTCGCACAGCCGCGAGTTCGCCGACGCACGGATATCCGGCACGGACGACCGGCCGGTCACCGACCTGTTCGCCACCATCACCGGCCACCTGTGCACCGGCTCGCTCGCCTTCGGCCTCGCCGAACTCGGCCGCGCCCCGCTGGCGCACACCCTCGGCCTGCTGCGCAGCCGCCTCGCCGAGGCCGTCGACCGGATCGGCCCGGCCGGCGCACCGCTGCGCGCCGCCCTGCTCGACGCCGAGGAACTGCCGGTGAAGGCCATGGTCACCGCCGGCACCCTGCTCAGCAAGGAGCGCTCGGGCGCCGCCGACATCAACAAGCACTACACCACCGGGCCCAACTACCTTCGGGCGGCGACCGGGTGAGCCCTGCCGCCGGTGCCCGCCGACCACACCCGCGAGGGAGCAACCGTATGACCCCACGGCTCGACGCCCGCCACACCTGCGCCCCGACCGGGCTGCCCAGCGCCGACCACGCCGTCGCGCACACCCTGCTCAACTGCCTGCTGCGCGAGGTCTCCGCGCCCGAGCACCAGACCGCGGTCATCGACGACCACCTGCTCGTCCGGCTGCCCCGCCGCGGCGCCCTGCTGCGGGTGGCCCTGCGCCGCACCTCGCTCTCCGGCGCGCACCGCTTCACCGGGCCCGTCCACTCGCACGGCCCGGACGGGCCCCGCGAGGTCGGCTGGCGCGAACTCGCCGAGCACGTCCAGGCCGAGCTGGGCCTGCGCGGCGGCTCCGGCAACGACGAGTTCCTCGCCCAACTCGCCTCCAGCCACGCCGGGGTGGCCGCCGCACTGCACGGCCGGCCGTCCCCGGGCCCGGACCGCTACCTGGAGTCCGAGCAGGCCCTGGTCTACGGCCACCGCTTCCACCCGGCGCCCAAGGCCCGCTCCTCCGGCCGCACCGGCGACAGCGGCGCCTGGGCCGCGTACGCCCCCGAGGCCCGCGCCGCCTTCCGCCTCCGGCACCTCGCCGTCCGCACCGCACTGCTCGCCGAGGACACCGCCGACCCGTCCGCCACCGCCCTGCTCGACGGCCTGCGCAGCGGCCTCCCCGAGGGCTACCGGCTGCTGCCCGCCCACCCCTGGCAGTACGCGCTGCTGCGCGACCACCCGCTGCTGACCGCCGCCCTCGCCCGCGGCGACGTGCTCGATCTGGGCCCCGGCGGCAGCCCGTTCACCGCCACCGCCTCCGTCCGCACCCTGTACGGCTCCGGCGCGTTCCTCAAGTTCAGCCTCAATGTGCGGATCACCAACTGCCTGCGCAAGAACGCCGCGTACGAGCTCGCCGGCGCCGTCGCGCTGACCCGCCTGCTCGAGGCGCCGTTCGCCGACCTCACCCGCCGCTTCCCGGACGCCGCCGTGCTGCGCGAACCCGCCTTCCGCACCCTGGCCCTGCCGGGCCCCGGCGGCCGCCCCGACACCGCGCTGTACGAGGGCCTCGGCCTGATCGTCCGCGAGGGCCTGGCCGGCGCCGTCCGCCCCGGCCTCACCCCGCTGCTGGCCGCCGCCGTCGCCGACGAGTACCCCACCAGCTCCGCCCAGGTCGCCGCGCTGCTGGACGGCGCAGGGCCGGCCGCCGCCCGCGACTGGTGGGCCCGCTACCTGCGGCTGGTCGTCCCGCCGGTGCTGGCCGCCTACACCGACCACGGCGTGGTGCTGGAGCCGCACCTGCAGAACGTGCTGATCTGCGTGGACGGCGACGGCCTCCCCGCACAGGTGCTCTTCCGCGACCTGGAGGGCACCAAGCTGCTGCCCGAGCACCACGCCGGCGCCCTCGCCGCACTGCCGCCCGAGGTCGCCGCCCCGATGACCTACGACGCCGACCGCGGCTGGGACCGCGTGGTGTACTGCCTGCTCGTCAACCACCTGTCCGAGCTGCTCGCCGCCCTCGCCGACCAGGCCCCGCCCACCGGGGCAGCCCGGCTGGAGGCCGCGCTCTGGGCCGAGCTGCGGACCGTCCTCGCCGAGTGCGCGGACGCCCTCGGCCGCCCGGCCAGGCTCACCGCCCTGCTGGACGGCGCCCCGCTGCCCGCCAAGGCCAATCTGCTCACCCGGTGGGAGCGCCGCCCGGACCGCGAGGCCGGCTACGTACGGCTGCCCTCCCCGCTCGCCCCGCGGGTGCTCGCCGAGGCCGCCCGCACCTCCGGGGCGGCCCGGTGAGCGCCGCCCCCGGCGCGCTCGTCGCCGCCCGTGTCGACGCCCTGCCGTCCGAGCAGCTGCCCGCCTACCTGTACGACCTGCCGGCGCTGCGCGCGCACGCCGCCGCCGTCCGGGCCGCCCTGCCCGGGCGGGTCGAGCTGTACTACGCGGCCAAGGCCAACCCCGAGCCGGCCCTGCTCACCGCACTGCGGCCGTACGTGGACGGCTACGAGGTCTCCTCCGGCGGCGAGGCCGCGCACGTGCGGGCCGCCGTCCCGGGCGCGCCGACCGCCTTCGGCGGGCCCGGCAAGACGCCCGCCGAGATCGCCGCCGCACTGGCCGCCGGGGTGCACCGCTGGCACGTGGAGAGCGTCCACGAGCTGCGGCAACTCGCCGCCTCCGGGCAGCCGGTGGACATCCTGCTGCGCGCCAACCTGCCGGTCGCCGAGGGCGGCCTGGCGGGTGTCGCCCTCGCCATGGGCGGCCGGCCCAGCCCGTTCGGCATGGACCCGGACGGCATCGCCGAGTGCCTGCGGCTGCTCGACTCCCCCGGCTTCGGCCGGCTGCGGCTGCACGGCATCCACGCCCACCTCGCCAGCGGCCTCGATGCCGACGCCCAACTCGCCCTCACCGAGCGGATCGTGGACTTCACCGACGGCCTCGGCCTGGGCGAGGCCAACGTCGGCGGCGGAATGGCCGTGGGCTACGCCGACCCCGGCCGCCGCTTCGACTGGACGGCCTTCGGCACCGGCCTGGAGAAGCTGCTGGACCGCCGCCCCGGGATGCGGCTGCGGATCGAACCCGGCCGGTCGCTCACCGCGTACTGCGGCTGGTACGCCACCGAGGTGCTCGACCTCAAGCACAGCCACGGCGAGGACTTCGCGGTCGTCCGCGGCGGCACCCACCACCTGCGCACCCCCGCCACCCGCGGGCACGCCCAGCCGTTCGCCGTCCGACCCTCCGAGCACTGGCCGCACCCGTGGGAGCGGCCGGCCGCCACCGGGCCGCTGGTCACCCTCTCGGGCCAGCTCTGCACGCCCAAGGACGTGCTCGCCGGGCGGGTGCCCGCGGCCGGGCTGCGGGCCGGCGACCGGGTGCTGTTCGCCATGGCCGGGGCGTACGCCTGGAACATCTCGCACCACGAGTTCCTGATGCACCCCCGGCCGGGCTTCCACGTGCTGGACGGGCCGGGCGGGGCGGCTGACGCCGAGCGGTAGCGGCCGGCGCCCGCCGTCCGGGGGTCCCCTCCGCCCCCGGACGGGGCGCCCCCGCCGGCCCGCGCGGTCCGGGAGCCGGACCGCCGCAGGTCGCCCCCGCCCGGGCATGGGAGAGTGGTACCCGGCGAAGGGAGCGTTCGGGTGCTGATGGAGAAGGTGGCGGAGATCCTCGCCGAGGCGTCGGCGGAGGCGGTCGAGCCCCGGTTCCGGGCCCTGTCTGCGGGCGAGGTGCTGGAGAAGGCACCCGGCGAGATCGTCACCGTCGCCGACCGGGAGGCCGAGGTGATCATCTCCCGCCGGCTGCGCGAACTGCTGCCCGTCCCCGTCGTCGGTGAGGAGGCCGTGGCGGCCGACCCGTCGCTGGCCCTGGCGCTCTCCTCGGAACCCGCCTGCTGGCTGGTCGACCCGGTCGACGGCACCGCGAACTTCGTCGCCGGCCGCCCCGACTTCGCCGTGATGGCCTCGCTCGTCCGGGCCGGACGCACCGTCGCCTCCTGGATCTACCAGCCGGTCGGCGGCGTCTCCTACGCCGCCGAACTCGGCGCCGGTGCCTGGCGCGACGGGAAGCGGATGGTCCGGCAGCCGGCCGGCTCCGAGCCGGAGAAGTGGCGCGGCTCGGTGAAGAGCCGCTACCTCGACCCGGTCATGCACCACCGGCTGCAGACCAACGCCCGGGTGTTCGGCGAACTGTCCACCGGCCTGCGCTCGGCCGGCATGGAGTACCCGCAGATCGCCGACGGCCGACAGGAGTTCATCCTCTACTGGCGCACCCTGCCCTGGGACCACGCCCCCGGCTCCCTGTTGGTCACCGAGGCCGGCGGAGTCTCCGCCCGGCTGGACGGCAGCGAGTACCGCCCCGAACCCCCGGGCGGCCTCGACGGCCTCCTGGTCGCCTCCGACCCGGCCGTCTGGGACCGCACCCAGGAAATCCTCCTCGCCGCGGCCCTGCACTAGCAGGGGTCACCGGGGCGGACGGCCAACCCGCAGGAGCCCCTACCAGAGCACCGGCAGGCGTTCGGGCAGCCGCTTGATGAAGCCGGGCCGCCAGGCCAACTGCTCCACCGGCAGGGCGAGCCGGAGTTCGGGGAGCCGCTGCACCAGGGCGGTCAGGGCGATCCCGGCGTGGGTGCGGCCGAGCGCCGAGGCCGGGCAGAAGTGGCGGCCGGCGCCGAAGGCCAGGTGCGGGTTCTCCGGGCGGTCGAAGTCGATCCGCTCCGGGTGCGGGAACACCTCCGGGTCGTGGTTGGCCCCCTCGACCAGGACGAGCACCAGCTCGCCCTCCCTGACGAGCACCTCCCCCAGCTGCACATCGGCCAGGGCCAGCCGCGGCAGCGCGTCCCCGATGGACAGGTTCCAGCGCAGCAGCTCCTCCACCGCGCGGTCGACCACGCCCGGCTCGCTGCGCAGCCGCTCGGCGAGTTCGGGCCTTTGCACCAGCATGATGACCGCGTGCAGCAGGAACGACGAGGTGGAGACCGCTCCGGCGCCGAACAGCGAGAGCGCGACGGTGGCGAGGAGTTCGTCGGGGATGCGGTCGGCGGCGTCCGGCGAACGGCGCAGCTCGGCGAAGCGGCCCAGCAGGCCCTCGGTGGGCTCCGGGTCGGCGTTGAGCCGGTCGACCATGTAGCCGAGGTCCTTGTACCAGTTGGCCGCCGAGCCCTCGAACGGTGCCGGGCTGGTGAGGAAGGCGACGTCGATGCCGGCCATCAGGCGCCGCCAGTCGTCGGTCGGGATGCCGAGCAGCCGGCAGTGCAGGGCGGCGGAGTACGGCTCGGTGAAGCCGTCCCGCAGTTCGCCGGGGGCGCCCTGCTCGACCAGCCGGTCGAGCAGCCGGTGCGCCTCGGCGGCCAGCCAGGGTGCCAACTCGCGGTCGGCGCGCGGGTTGAGGGTCTTCATCACGGCCTGCCGCAGGCCCGCGCTGTTGATGTTGCCCATGTTGTTCACCACCTCGGGCGGGATGGTGAGCGCGTACTGGCGCGGCACGCCGGGGTTGGCGGTGTCCTTGAGGCTGAAGCGCTCGTCCTCCAGCACCTGCTTGGCGAGGGCGAAGCTGCTGACCAGCCAGGCCTCGTCGCCGGTCATGGTGCGGACCTTGGCCACCGGGTGCTTCTCCCGCAGCACGGCGACCTCCTCGGGGACGATGTCGCCGCGGCGGGAGAGCGGGAACTCGAACCCGGGCTGCTGGTCGGTGACGGTCATGGAACTCCTCTGGCAGGGGCGGGAACTGGTCAGGCTGCGGTGCGGCCGGCCGCCGGGTCGGCCGGGCGGACGACGGCGTAGGCCTGTCCGGCGGCTGCGCTCAGCCCTTCGGTACGGCCGAACAGCACGGCGGTGAGCGGCAGTTCGAGGTGGTAGCAGGCGACGGAGCTGGGCACGCCGAGCAGGGCCGGGGTGTCCAGGAAGAACGGGAGTTCGGCCGCTATGTAGTCGACGGCGGCCGCGAGGTGCTCGGGATCGGGGGTGCCGCCGTCCAGCCGGGAGCGGAGGAAGCCGTGCGCCATCCGCTCGGTGGCCTCGCGGAACGGCGGGTCGGTGGCGAGTGCGTCCAGGGCCGCGCCGTGCAGGCGGCGGTAGGCCGCGCTGCCGGTGAAGTCGGAGAGCGCATGGGCGCGGACGCCATCGCGCCCGGCGTCGGCGACGCCGCGCTCGATGCGGCGCCGGGTCGTCTTGACCTCCTTGGCGGCGCGGCGGAGGGCGGCCTCGGGCGGGTAGCCCTGGGCGCCGAACTGGGCGTCGACGTGCAGGTCGGCGTGGACGATGTCCACGGCGTCGAAGAACTCCTTTCCCCAGTGCACGAGTTCGGCGATGCGGCGGGCACTGAAATAGCTGTTCCCGGGGCTGACGCCGATCAGCAGGTGGTCGCCGCGGGCGAACACCCGGCGGCACCGTTCGGAGAACGGAAAGGCCTGGAATCCTTCGATGGTGGTGCTCAGCAGTGTTTCGCTCATGCCGATTCCTCCGCCGGACGGGGACGGGTACGGGCGGCGCCGGCGACGGCCGGCGCGGTGGTCGGGATGCAGGGCGGCCGCGCAGGTCCGAACGCCGGGGGTGGGGCGCTGCGGACGGGGCCGAAGGGAGGGGCGGGCAGGCTCAGATCGCCCGCGAGCAGGCCGAGAACAGCACGGCGGAGCCCCCTTGCGCCGCTAGTCCCAGGGGGCCGTGTGCTCCCGGTGTGGCGGCGACCACGAGAAGCTACCGCCGATCTTCACCGGCCCGGCAAGCCTGCCGCGGGGATTGGCGGAATTCACACCCGGTGCGGCCGAAAAATGCTGGACAACCCACAGTCGGTGTGTCCACGGAACACCATTCGTCGCATAGCAAATCTACACCTGGAATGACATTGTTTCTTCCTCCGAACGGAACTGACCGAACGTCACGTTCCGCTGTACATTTCCTCCGCCCGGCGTCCGGCCCGGACGATGTCGGCGAGCAGCCCGGCGATGTCCTCGGGTGCGGTGTGCGGGTTCAGCAGGGTGAGCTTGAGGCGGACGCGGCCGGGGCCCTCGCCCGGCAGTTCGGTGCGGCCGACGACGGCCCGGCCGGTGCGCAGCAGGTCGCGGCGGAGCTCGGCGTTGAGGCGGTCGAGGAGCACCGGTTCGGCGCCTTCGGGGCGGTACCGGAAGACCGCGGCGGTGAGCACCGGCGGGCAGTGCAGCTCCAGCGCGGGCTCGGCCTCGACCGCCTCCGCGGTGAGCAGGGCGAGCCGGTGGCAGGCGTCGACCAGGGCGCCGAGGCCGGAGCGGCCGAGGGTGGCGAGGGTGACGGCCAGCTTGAAGGCGTCGGGGCGGCGGGTGGTGCGCAGCGAGAGGCCCAGCAGGCTGGGGTAGCCGGCCTGTTCGTCGTCGGCCGGGTTGAGGTAGACGGCCCGCCGGGCCAGCGAGGCGTACGTCTCGGCGCGGCGGACGAGGAAGACCCCGGCGGCGGCGGGCTGCCAGCCGAGCTTGTGCCAGTCCAGCGAGAGCGAGTCGGCGCGGGCGATGCCGTCGAGCAGCGGGGCGAGCCGGTCGGAGAACAGGGCGCCGCCGCCGTACGCGGCGTCGACGTGCAGCCAGGCGCCGTACTGCGCGGCGAGGTCGGCGGCGCGGTGCAGCGGGTCGACGGCGCCGGTGTCGGTGGTGCCGGCGGTGGCGACCACGGCGATCGGGGTCCCGCCCAGTCGGGCGGTGTCGGCGAGCGCCTCGGCGAGGGCGTCGCCGTCCATCCGCAGGGTCCGGTCGACGGGCACGGTGCGGACGGCCCGCTCGCCGAGGCCGAGGACGGCGGCGGCGCGCTGCACCGAGAAGTGCGCGGCCTCGGAGGCGAGGATGCGGGGGCGCCGGCCCTCCGGCAGGCCGTCCAGCTCGACGCGGCCGCCGAGCACCCGGTCGCGGGCGAGCATCAGGCCCATCAGGTTGGACTCGGTCCCGCCGGAGGTGAGCACGCCCGCGGCAGTGGACGGAAGCCCGGCCAGGCCGGCGAGTTCGGCGAGCACGGCGGTCTCCAGGGCGGTCGCCGCCGGGGCCTGGTCCCAGGAGTCCTGGGACGGGTTGAGGGCGCTGACCGCGAGGTCGGCCGCGGCGGCGACCGCCAGCGGCGGGCAGTGCAGGTGGGCGGCGCAGGCCGGGTCCGCCGGGTCGGCGGCGTACGCGGCGAGCAGGCGGGTGAGCCGGGCGAGGGCGCCGGGGCCGGGCGGTTCGGCGAGGGCCGCGGCGACCTGCCGGGCGATCTCCTCGGGGCGTCCGGCGGGGATCGGCCCGGCGCGGTCGGCGGCCCCGGCGGCGAGGGCGGCCAGCACCTCGTCCAGCAGGGGCCGCAGCGCCTCGGGGCCGGCCGTGCCGCCGGAGAGTGCGTCGGCGCCTGCCCCGGGTCTCATGCCCGCGCCCGGGAGGCGGACTCGAGGGCGTCGGCGAGCCGGTCGAGGACGGCCTCGGCCTGCTCGTCGGTGATGGTGAGCGGGGGCAGCAGGCGGAGCACCGCGCCGTGCCGGCCGCCGAGTTCGACGATCAGGCCGCGCTGCAGGCAGGCCTCGCGGACCCGGACGGCGAGCTGCGGGTCGGCGGGCAGGGCGCCGCAGCTGTCCGGCGCACCGGCCGGGTCGACGAGTTCGACGCCGAGCATCAGGCCGCGCCCCCGGGCGTCCCCGATCGCCGGGAGGCGGCTCTGCAGCCCGGCGAGCCGGGCGGCCATCCGGGCACCGACCACCCGGGAGCGCTCGACCAGCCCGTTGGCCTCGACGTACCGCAGGGTGGCGGCGCCGGCCGCCATGGCGAGGGTGTTGCCGCGGAAGGTGCCGGTGTGCGCGCCGGGCCGCCAGCCGTCGTAGTCCTCGCGGTAGACGACGGCGGCGAGCGGGAGGCTGCCGCCGATGGCCTTGGAGAGCACGATCGCGTCCGGCTCGATGCCGCTGTGCTCGACCGCCCACATGGCGCCGGTGCGGCCGACGCCGGTCTGCACCTCGTCCACGATCAGCGGGATGCCGCGGTCGGCGGTGATCCGCCGCATGGCGCGCAGCCAGTCGTCGGGGGCCGGGACGACGCCGCCCTCGCCCTGCACCGCCTCCAGGATCATCGCGGCCGGGGCGGTGACCCCGCCCGCCGGGTCGTCCAGCAGCCGCTCGGTGTAGGCCGCGGAGAGCTGCGCGCCGAGGTCTCCGCCGACCCCGAACGGGCAGCGGTACGGGTACGGGTAGGGCAGCCGGGTGACCTCGCCGCCGCCGGGCAGCGGGGACTTCACGGCGACCGAGCCGGTGACGGCGAGCGCCCCGGCGGTCATGCCGTGGTAGGCGCCGGTGAAGGCCAGGGCGCCGCGCCGCCCGGTGGCGGTCTGCATGAGCTTGAGGGCGGCCTCCACGGCGTCGGTGCCGGCCGGGCCGCAGAAGTGCACCTTGGCGCGGGCGGCGAAGGCCGGCGGGAGGGCCTCGAAGAGGGCGGTGGTGAAGTCGTCCTTCTCGGCGGTGGCGAGGTCGAGCAGGTGGAGCGGGGCGCCGCCGTCCAGGGTGCGGCGGATGGCCTCCAGCACGACCGGGTGGTTGTGGCCGAGGACGAGGGTGCCGGCCCCGGAGAGGCAGTCGAGGTAGCGCCGGCCGTCGGCCCCCTCCACGGTCATGCCGTTGGCCCGGACCGGCACGATCGGGAAGGACCGGGCGTAGGTGCGGGCGGCGGACTCGCGGATGCGCTGGCGGCGCAGGACGGCGTCACCGGCCGGGGCGGCGGTGTCGGCGGTGGGGCTCACGGGCAGGCTCTCCTCATTAAGTTAGGTAAGCCTAACTTTACTGGTCGGAGCCGGTCCGCCGCCGCCGGACCGGCCGGCTTCCACATCCGGGGTGCAGCCACGCCCGGGGTGCAGCTCCGCCCTGCCCCAACGAGCGACCCGCCCGGAGGTCACGCACGAATTCCGGGAAGCCGCCCGGGAGGTCGCCCGCCCCCGGGCGGTCCGTGTGCCCCTAGGCTTCGGGGTATGGCGGACGATCGTGCAGAGCGGGTGCGGACCCGGGAGTTCTTCGGCGAGCGGGCGGCGGGGTGGGACGCCAAGTTCCCCGACGACGGGCCGCGTTACGCCGCGGCCGTGGCCGAGATCGCCCCCGGCGAGGGCGCCTTCGTGATCGATGCGGGCTGCGGCATCGGGCGGGCACTGCCGCTGCTGCGGGAGGCGGTCGGGCCCCGCGGGACGGTGCTCGGGGTGGACCTCACCCCGGAGATGCTGGCGCGGGCCGCCCGGCACCGGGCGTACGCGGCGCTGGTGCTGGCCGACTGCGCGGCGCTGCCGCTGCCGGACGGAGTGGTGGACCTGGTGTTCGGCGCCGGCCTGATCTCGCACCTGCCGGGCCCCGCCGAGGGCCTGCGCGAGCTCGCCCGGGTGACGGCGCCGGGCGGCCGCCTGGCGCTCTACCACCCGATCGGACGGGCCGCGCTCGCCGCGCGGCACGGCCGGGCGATCACTCCGGACGACCTCCGCGCGGAGCCCAACCTCGGTCCGCTGCTGGCCGCGAACGGCTGGCGGCTGGTCTCCTACACCGACACTGACGAGCGTTTCCTGGCCGTGGCCGAGCGGGTCTGATCAGCTCCGCCAGCGGTAGCACAGTTCGGGCCTCCCGACCTGGCCGTACTGCGGCTCCCGGACGGCGAGGCCGGACTCGACCAGGTGTTCCAGGTAGCGGCGGGCGGTGATCCGGGAGACGCCCGCGGCGGCGCCGGCGGCGGCCGCGGACAGTCCGGTGTCGGCGGCGCGCAGCACGCCGGCCACGGTCTCCAGGGTGGGGGCGCTCAACCCCTTGGGGAGGGCGGTCCGTTCCGGGGTGCGGAGCAGCGCGAGGGCCTGGTCGACCTCGTCCTGTCCGGTGGCCTCGCCGTGCCGGCCGAGGCTGGCCCGGTAGCGGGCGTACCGGTCGAGGCGTTCGCGCAGTGCGGCACCGCTGAACGGCTTGAGCAGGTACTGCACGACGCCCTCGGAGACCGCCTGGCGGACCATTGCCAGGTCGCGGGCGGAGGTGACCGCGATGATGTCCGTGGTGTGGCCGGCCGCCCGGAGGGTGCGGCACAGCCGGAGGCCGTGGCCGTCGGGCAGGTAGAGGTCGAGCAGGGCGAGGTCGACCGGGGTGCCGGCGGCCCGGGCCCGTTCCAGGGCGCGGAGAGCCTCGGCGCAGCTGTGCGCGGTGGCGGCGAGCCGGAAGCCGGGGGTGCGGGCGACGTACAGGCCGTGTGCGTCGGCGGCCACCGGGTCGTCCTCGACCACCAGGACGGAGATCTCCGCGGTCATCGGGCGGCCTCCCGCTGGAGCGGCAGCCGGACGGTGAGCACGGCGCCGCGCTCGCGGCCGATCTCGACGGTGCCGCCGTTGCGGCGGGCGGTCTGGGCGACCAGGGCGAGCCCGAGTCCGCGGCCGTGCTGCTTGGTCGTCCAGCCGCGGCGGAAGACCTCGCCGGCCGCGTCGGTGTCGATGCCTGCGCCCGAGTCGGCGACGCGGAGCAGCAGTTGGCCGGCGTCGACGCGGGCGGTGACGGTGACCTCGGGCGGGCCGGGGTGGGCGGCGGCGTTCTCGACGGCGGCGTCGACGGCGTTGTCGATGAGGTTGCCGAGCACGGTGACGAGGTCGCGCGGGGCGAGGGCCGGGGGCAGCACGCCGTCGTCGATCCGGCTGTCCTCGGTGAGTTCGAGGTCGACGCCGCGTTCGGCGGCCTGCGAGGCCTTGCCGAGCAGCAGAGCGGCGAGGACGGGTTCGCCGACGGCGCCGACGACCTTGTCGGTGAGCCGCTGGGCGAGCTCGAGTTCGGCGGTGGCGAACTCCACGGCCTCCTGGTGGCGGCCGAGTTCGATCAGCGACACGACGGCGTGCAGCCGGTTGGCGGCCTCGTGGGCCTGCGCCCCGAGGGCGTCCGCGAAGCCCCGGACGCTGTCCAGTTCACCGGTGAGCGACTGGAGTTCGGTGTGGTCGCGGAGGGTGAGGACGCTGCCGAGGCCGGTGCCGATCGGGGAGGTGTTGAGCACCACCACGCGCTCGGCGGTCAGGTGCACCTCGTCGTGCGCGGGCCCGCTGCCGAGCACCGCCCGGACGAGCGACTCGGGCAGGCCGAGCGCGTCGAACCGCAGGCCCTCCACCTCGCCCTGCAGGCCGAGGAGTTCGCGCGCGGCGTCGTTGCAGAGCACCACCCGCTGGGTGCGGTCGAGCAGGACGAGGCCCTCGCGCACCGAGTGCAGGGTGGCCTGGTGGTACTCGTACAGGTGGCTGAGTTCGTCGGCGCCCATGCCGTGGGTGTGGCGGCGCAGCCGGGCGTTGGCCAGGTAGGTGCCGGCACCGCCGAGGGCGAGGGCGCCGGCCGCGACGCCGACCAGGGCGAGCAGCGGGCCGCGCAGCTGGGCGCTGATGGACTGCAGGGTGATGCCGGCGCTGACCAGGCCGACCACCCGGCCGCGGTCGTCGAGGATCGGGGTGACCACGCGGACGGACGGGCCGAGGGTGCCGGTGTAGGTCTCGCTGGTGGTGCGGCCGGCGAGGGCGCCGTCGATGTGGCCGAGGAAGGGGCGGCCGATCTGGGCGGGGTCGCGGTGCGCCCAGCGGATGCCGTGCGGATCCATGACGGTCACGAAGTCGACGGCGGCGTCCGTCCGGACGCGTTCGGCGTACGACTGGAGGACCGCCGTCGGGTCGGGGCCCGTGGCGGCCTCGCGGACGCCCGGCGCGTCGGCGACGGCCCGGGCGGCGGCGGTGACCTGGCGGACCGCGGCCGCGTGGGTGCGGTGCTCGGTGAACAGGTAGACGAGGACCGCGCCGCCGGCGACGACGGCGGCGACGATCACCACCTGCACGAGGAAGAGCTGCCCGGCGAGGCTGCGCGGCAGGCGGCGCACAGCGCGGTCCGGCGGGGCCGGGCGGCCGGGTCCGATACGCATACCGGCCAGTGTGCACGGTCCCCGCCGGTGTGCGGGATCGCGCGGTGTGAACTCTATGAACGCAAACGTGACCCCCGTCACTCCTGCGCCCATAGTCTTCACCGGCCCTTCCCCCCGGGGCCGTCAGGGACAGCAGGGCGAAGGAGCCGTGGAATGTCGAGCGCAGGAGCAGTCCGGAGCAGAGCCGACCGTACGCACTACCTGTACCTGGCGGTGATCGCGGCGGTGGCCGCGGGCATCGCGGTCGGGTTGGCCGCGCCCGGCGTGGCCGTGGAGCTGAAGCCGATCGGAACGGGCTTCGTCAACCTCATCAAGATGATGATCAGCCCGGTCATCTTCTGCACCATCGTGCTGGGCATCGGCTCGGTCACCAAGGCCGCCAAGGTCGGCCGGGTCGGCGGCCTGGCCCTCGGCTACTTCCTCGCGATGTCCACCGTCGCCCTCGGCATCGGCCTGGTGGTCGGCAACCTCATCGAGCCCGGCTCCGGGCTCCACCTGACCGGCGCGCTCGCCAAGTCCGGGCACGCCCAGGCCGCGGCCGGCGAGGCCACCGACACCGCCGACTTCCTGCTCGGCATCATCCCGACCACGCTCTTCTCCGCCCTCACCGAGGGCAAGGTGCTGCAGACCCTGCTGGTCGCCCTGCTCGCGGGCTTCGCCCTGCAGGCCATGGGCCCGGTGGGCGCACCCGTGCTGCGCGGCGTCGAGCACCTGCAGAAGCTGGTCTTCCGGATCATGTCGATGATCATGTGGGTGGCCCCGATCGGCGCCTTCGGTGCGATCGCCGCGGTGGTCGGTGCGACCGGCACCGCCGCCCTCAAGAGCCTCGCCATGATCATGGTCGGCTTCTACGTGACCTGCGCGCTGTTCGTCGCCGTGGTGCTCGGCCTGCTGCTGCGGCTGGTCACCGGCGTCAACATCTTCTCCCTGCTCCGCTACCTCGGCCGGGAGTTCCTGCTGATCCTCTCCACCTCCTCCTCGGAGAGCGCCCTCCCCCGGCTGATCGCCAAGATGGAGCACCTCGGCGTCAGCCGCCCGGTCGTCGGCATCACCGTGCCGACCGGCTACAGCTTCAACCTGGACGGCACCGCGATCTACCTCACCATGGCCTCGATCTTCATCTCCGAGGCCCTGGACAAGCCGATGTCCATCGGCCAGCAGATCTCGCTGCTGCTCTTCATGGTGATCGCCAGCAAGGGCGCGGCGGGCGTCACCGGCGCGGGCCTGGCCACCCTGGCCGGCGGCCTGCAGTCGCACCGGCCGGAGCTGGTCGACGGCGTCGGCCTGATCGTCGGCATCGACCGCTTCATGTCGGAGGCCCGCGCGCTGACCAACTTCGCCGGCAACGCGGTGGCCACCGTGCTGATCGGGCACTGGACGGGCGAGCTGGACCGCGACCGCCTCGACCGCGTGCTGGCCGGCGGCCTCCCCTTCGACGAAACCACCCTCGTCGACCCCCACGACGCCACCGTCCCCGCCCAGTCCCAGCCCCCGGCGGTCGAGAAGACCACCGCCTGAGGGCAGACGGGGACAACCCCAAGGGGCGCGCAGGGGGCACCTCCCGGCCGACGGCTGGGAGGTGCCCCCTTTGCGCGCCCCTCTGCGGCTTGTCCCGGCCGTCAGGGTTCGGTGCTGCCGGTGACGGCCCAGGCGAGGCCGGTGGCGGGGTCTTCGAGGGCGAGGTGGAGGTGCCAGAGTTCGTCGCGGGGGTCCGCCCAGGTGAGGCAGCGGAGGCGTCCGACCAGGGCGTCCACCTCGGCGGGGGCGGGTCGGCGGGCGCCGGTCATGGCGGTGAGGAGGCGCCAGACGGCGAGCCGGCCGTGGGCGCTGCCGAGTGCGGGCAGGCCGGAGGCGGCCTGGACGAGGGCGGGGTAGGCGGCGGCGAACGGCAGGTGCCCGGCGAAGGCGGAGCGGCCGGGGGCGAGGCGGGCGGCCGCGTCGGGTGCGGTGCCCCGGACACAGACGGCCTGCAGCCATGGGGCGAGGCCGGCCAGCAGCCGGGTGGCGTCCTGCCCGTGGACCTCGTTGCCGGAGGAGGGCAGGTCGAGCGGGCCGAGGTCCTCGCGGGTGGCGGGCAGGGCGAGCAGGGCGCGCCGCGCACCGCCGCGGGGCAGGTACTCGCGGACCCGGCAGGACGCCTCCCAGCCGGCCTCCTCCCAGGGCTGCAGCACCAGCGGAACGCCTTCGGGGTCGGCCTCGGCGCAGCCGGCCGGGTCGTCGCCGAGCAGGGCCCGGGTGTGGACGGCGAGGCGGCGGACGGGGGCGGGTTCGAGGAGGGGGGCCAGCCGGCGCCAGGAGTGCCTGGCGGCGAGCACCTCCCAGAGGGGTCCGGCGTCGCAGTCGTGCTCGCCGGCGGCGGTGCCGGGCCCGGCGTCGCCGTCGAAGAGCCGGGCGGCCACCTCGGGCGGCGCCCCGTACGCGATCAGGTGCCCGACCGGGCCGGCGGCCCGTGGGGATGTGCCGCGCATCCGCCGGAACAGTCCGAGCAGTTCCGGCCAGCGGCCCGCCGCGGCCAGCTCGCCCAGCCGCCGCCCCTCGTACGTGATCATTCCGTCAATGTACGTCGGCGCCCCGCTGACGCGGCGTCGGGCCGCGGTGTGTCGGAGCCGCCGGAAACGCCGAGCGGCACGGCAAAGAATCGACCGCGCGGTACGGAAGCCCGCCCGGACGCACAGGCTTCGTACAGGCCTGGGATGCCCGGCATACCGGGGCATGGGCATGCCGATCGGCCGGCGCCCGGGCCACCGCATCAAGCGCGCCGAGCAGGAGCTGATCACGGCCGAGCATGCGGCACTCCACCCGTTCGAGCCGAGCACGCCGCAGACGACGTCCTCGGTGCTGGGCACCCTGGAGGGCCGGGGGCTGGTCGAGCGCAAGCCGCACGCGATCCACCAGCACATCCTGGAGGCCCGGCCGACCCGCAGCGGCCGGACGCCGCCGGCCGAGGCGGACCAGGCGGCCAAGGTGGTGGAGCAGGCGCCGGCCGCGGAGTTCGACGACGAGGAGCGCGCCGCCCTGTTCGCCCTGCTGGGCCGCTGCACGGAGGTACTGGCGAAGGCCCCGGCCGGGAGTGACCGTCGCCGGCCCGCAGGCCGCGGCCGGGGCCCGACGGAGGGTCAGCCGGTGGGACCGACGCGGAGGCTGCCGCGGGCGACGGTCCCGCCGGCCTGCTCCATGACGACCTCGACGGACGTCCTGCGCGCCGCGGCCGCGCCCGGTTCGGCCCGGACGAGGCAGGGCTCGCCGAACTCGACGTACTCCAGGAAGCGCGCGGACAGCGCGGTGACCGGCGGGGCGGCTCAGACCGCCGCCCCGACCGGCCCGGCGGGCACCAGCCGCCGCCAGCCGGCGAGTTCGGCGTGCGCCGTCAGCACCGGGTCGTGGCCGACCGCCACCGGCCGGCCCACCGCGGAGAGCAGCGGCAGGTCGCTGCCGTGGTCCCCGTACGCCGCGGAGCGGGCCAGGTCCAGGCCGCGGACGCCGGCCACCGCCGAGGCCACCCGGGCCTTCACCTCGCCGATCACCGGGACGACCACTTCGCCGGTGAGCCGGCCGCCGCGGACCACGGGCCGGGTGCCGAACGTCCAGTCGGCCCGCAGCCGCGCCGCGATCGGGTCCAGGCAGGCGAAGAACGAGCCGGACACCAGGACGACGAAGTCCCCGGCCGCCCGGTGCCGTTCCACCTCGGCGACCGCCTCGGGAACGAACAGGCCGCGCTCCGCCGCTCGTTCGAACCACGCCTCGCCGGCCGAGGCGAGCCGCTCGGCGCTCTCCCCCGCGTAGAGGCGGTAGTACTCGCGGTTGACGACCTGCCGCGGGGTGCCGGCGGCAGCGGCGGCCTTGAGGCCGGCGGTGAGCCGCTGGAAGGTGCCCTCCGGCTCGCCTCGGCGGCGCAGGTAGAACTCGAGGAAGTGCAGCATGCTCTTGACCCGGACGAGCGTCTCGTCCACGTCGAAGAACGCACCGGCGGTACTGGGCATGGGTCCTCCGTGGCTGTCGTATCGGTGCGGGGGCCGGGAGCGCCCGGCTGTTGCGACGGCAACTCCCGCCGGGGTACAGCCTCCTGGCTACGAATGCGGGCCAGGGAGAGGACGAACCGGACGATCGACTCGTCGTGCCGGCGGACGTCCACCACGACCGGGAGCCGGGTGGCCGCGGCGCCGGGTCCGGCCTCGTCCAGGTCGAGCGGGCCGCCCTGGGTGCAGTAGGCGTGTTCGCCGGCCCTGCAACGACATGGGGCGCGTCCTCTCACGAATCGACGGTTTCCGGAGCCGCATCCGCGCGTTCCGCGCCCCCACAGGAATGGTTCAATAACCGACCGATCGGTTTGTCAATTGCCGAGGACAGCGGCACCCACGGCGGAGCCGGGAGTCAGAGCCGCACACCCCCGAGCAGAAGCGGACGGTCCGCGTCCGAACATCCGGGCGCCGCCAGCCCCGGCAGCACCGCACCCCACAACCGGGCGACCATGCCGGTGCGGGCCACCTCCGGATTGCGCTCGCAGACCAGCAGCACCCCGACGGCCATGGCGGTCAGCGCCATCCCCACCTCGGCCGGCTCCACGCCGTCCCGCAGCTCGCCGCGCTCCGCCGCGGCGGTGAGCAGGGCGCAGACCGGCGCCATCCACTCCGGGGGCCCGCCGTCGGGGCCCAGCGCCAGCCCTTCCGCACGGTCCAGCCGGACGCCGGCCCGGCACACCGGGTCGCCGTCCAGCAGGCGGGCGACCGCCACGGCCACGTCCACCACCGCGTCCAGCCCGGCCCCGGGGCCGTGCGAGGCCACGCAGGCGGCGGTCAGCCGCCGCAGTTCGCGCCGGGCCTCCTCGCGGACGGCGTCGACCAGCTCGCCCTTGGACCTGAAGTGGTAGTAGAGCGCCCCCTTGGACACCCCGGCGGCCCGGCTGATCACATCCAGCCCGGGCAGCGCCTCGCCGCCGAGCACCTCCACCGGCGGCTCGTCGATGACCGACGCCGCGGCGACGATCAAGCGCCGCCTGGTCCGCTCGGCACGCTCCTGACTGGGCACGGCGACCCCACCTCTCCTCTGCGGTCCCGAAGCACAGCGACCCGCGGAACGCATTGAAGCAGACCGGAGTCGCTGTTATAAACAGTGTCAGCTGACGAGATCGCGACAATTATTTCCCCCTGAACCCCACCCATTCGGAAAACGCGGAACTCGGCACATGCCGTCGGCGCGGGGCGCGCCGAAGGCGCGGGGCGCGCCGAAGGCGCGGGGCGCGCCGAAGGCGCGGGGCGCGCCGAAGGCGCGGGGACGGAACGGGGCCCGGCACGCGGGAGCGCGACACGCGCCGGCCGGGCGCGGGGCAGCCGGCGGGCCGGACGGACCGGCCGGGGTGACGGCCGGTCAGCCGGCCGGCACGGCCTCCGGCGCGTGCAGGCGGAGCCGTCCGATCCGCTCCGGCACGGCCAGGCCCGGCAGGATGAAGGCCCAGAGCTCGGCCAGGCGCTCCTCCAGGTCCTCGCGGCGCGTGAAGACCTGGGACACGATCTGCGCGCCGGTGAACGAGCTGACGACGAACCGGGCCGCCGCGTCGACGTCCAGGTCCATCCGGACGGAGCCCTCGCCCTGGGCGCGCAGCAGGAGGGTCCGGACCAGGTCGATGGAGGCCGTGTACGGCCCGGGCGAGGGCTCGGAGAAGGAGCTCTCGATCGCCAGCCGGATGCTCGCGCGCACGGTCGGGCTCTCCCGCAGGGCCGCCGCCATGGCGTACGAGACGTCGATGACGGCCTGCAGGAAGGGGCCCGACGCGGTGGCGGCGGTCTCCAGGGTGCCGACCTCCGCGCCCTGGATCTCCTCCGCGATGGCCTCCTTGGAGGGGAAGTGGAAGTACAGGGCGCCCTTGGTGACACCGGCCCGGGCGAGGATCTCCGACACGCTGGCACCCGCGAAACCGCACTGGTCGAACACCTCGGCCGCGGCCTCGACGATCTTCTGGCGGGTCCGCTCCGCCCTCTCCTGCCTCACCACGGGCTTCCTCCCGACCTCGCTCCGATTCGGAGCGCATCGTAGTGCACTGCGCAGTACATCCGACGAGGAAACAGTCGATCCCGTAGGTTTGTTTCGCGGCACCAAGGCCCGCCGGTCGCAGAAGTGGGCTTGTCAGCCGAGCGGTGTTCCATCGGTACGAACCGGTCGGTATGTGAAAGCGGCCCGCCCGGAGAGGTCTGGGCGGGCCTGGCGGACGGCTGCCGACGCGGTCAGCGGCGGGTGTCGGCGAGGAGTCTGGCCGCGTGCACCCGGCCGGCGTGCTCGACCAGGTTGACCAGCACCTCCTTGCCCGAGGCGCGCATCCGGGCGTCGCACACCACCACCGGGGTCTCCTCGTCCAGGTCGAGCGCGCGGGAGACCTCCTCCGGGCCGAAGTCCCGGGTGCCGGAGAACCGGTTCACCGCCACCACGAACGGGATGCCCCGGTGCTCGAAGAAGTCCACCGCCGGGAAGCAGTCCGTCAGCCGCCGGGTGTCGGCCAGCACCACGGCGCCGAGCGCCCCCTGCGCCAGCTCGTCCCACAGGAACCAGAAGCGGTCCTGGCCGGGGGTGCCGAAGAGGTACACGGACAGGCCGTCCCGGATGGTGATCCGGCCGAAGTCCATCGCCACCGTGGTGGTGGTCTTCTGCTCCACGCCGCCCAGGTCGTCCACGCCGCGGCCGGCCGCCGTCAGCTGCTCCTCGGTGCGCAGCGGACGGATCTCGCTCACCGAGCCGACCAGCGTCGTCTTGCCCACCCCGAAGCCCCCGGCGACCAGGATCTTCAGGGCGAGCACGGAACCGTCAGAGAGCGCGGAGTCCATTGATGACCTCCAGGAGGATGTGCTCGTCGGGGAGCAGGGCGGGCGGGACGGGCCGGCTGACCCGGATGTACTCGGCTTCGAGCAGGTCGCCGAGCAGCACCCGCACCACGCCGAGCGGCAGGTCCACGTCGGCGGCGATCTCCGCGACGGAGAGCGCGTTGCCGCGGCAGATCTCGAGGATGACGGCCTGTTCGGGGCCGACCGGCAGCTCCACGCCCTCGGGCACGTCGCTGACCACCAGCGCGATCAGGTCGAACTGCTGGCCGGACGGCCGGGTGCGGCCCCTGGTCATCGCGTACGGCCGGACCATCGGGCCGGCCGCGTCGTCGAACCACTGGACGGGGACGTCCGGCTGCGGCGGGTAGCCGAACGGGCTGCCGGGCAGGTAGCGGCGCGGCGGGTACGGCATCGGCGTCAACCCCCCACCGTGCCGCGCGGTGCGGCGTACAGGTGCTCGCCGACCCGGCGCACCAGCCGGGCCATCTCGTAGGCGACCAGGCCGAGGTCGGCGTCGGCGGTGGAGAAGACCGCCAGGCAGGTGCCCTCGCCGGCGGCCGCCACGAAGAGGAAGCCGTGCTCGAGTTCGACCATGGTCTGGCGGACCTCGCCGGCGTCGAAGTGCCGTCCGGCACCCTTGGCCAGGCTGTGGAAGCCGGAGGCGACGGCCGCCAGGTGCTCGCCGTCCTCGCGGCCGAGCCCGGCGGAGGTGCCCATCGCCAGGCCGTCGGCGGAGAGCATCACGGCGTATCTGACCTGGGTGACCCGGGAGACGAGCTCGTCGAGCAGCCAGTTGAGCTCTCCCGCGTGGTGCGTGGTGCCGATCATCTGTGCTCTCCTCCGTCGGTGTTCGGTCGGGTCGGTTGCTCGGTGGCACCGCGGGCCCAGCCGCGCTGGAAGGCGGACATCGCGGCACGCGCCTCCTCGGGGTTGCGGCCGACCGGCTGCCCGCCGTCCCGGCGCGGCGCGGGCCGCGGCTTCTCCGGGGCCTCGCGCAGCTGCGGGACGAGGCTGGCCTGGCGCACCCGCCGGGGCAGTTCGCCGTCGCCGGGGCCGGCCGCGGGCGGCTGCGGGGCCGCCGTCCTCGGTGCGGCGGCCGGGACGGGCGGAGGCGCCTGTACGGGCACCGGGCGGCGTGCGGGGACGGCCGGGGCGGGCCGGGCTCCGTCGGCCCGGAACGGGGTGGGGCGCAGCACCCCGGGGTCGGTGCCGAGGGCGCCGAACGGCGCGGCGGTCGGCAGCGGACGTACCGGCGCCGGGGCGGGCCGGGGTGCCGGGGCGGGCCGGGGTGCCGGGGCTGCGGGCGGGGGCGACTCGACCTGGGCGACGACGGGTGCCGGCTGGTGCACGGCGGCGGGCCGGGGCCGTTCGGGCGCGGCCTCCACCGGCACGCCCTCCACCGGCTCGGCGTCCAGCGGCCCGCCCTCCACCGGACGGGTCTCCAGCAGGGCGTTCGGCAGCAGCACCACCGCCGTGGTGCCGCCGTACGCGGAGGGCCGCAGGGCGACCCTGACACCGTGTCGGCGGGCCAGGCGGCTGACCACGAACAGGCCGAGCCGGTCGCTGTCGAAGAGGTCGACCTGCTCGGAGGCCTCGATCCGCCGGTTGGCGTCGGCGAGCGCCTCGGGGCCCATGCCGAGGCCGCGGTCCTCGATCTCCAGTGCGTAGCCGTTGCCGACCTGCTCGCCGCGGACGTGGACCTTGGTGTGCGGCGGGGAGAATCCGGTGGCGTTCTCGACGAGTTCGGCGACCAGGTGGGTGAGGTCGGCGACGGACTGGCCGGCGACCGCCGCGTACGGCAGCCGGTGCACCTCGACCCGCGCGTACTCCTCGACCTCGGCGACGGCGGCCCGGACCACGTCCACCAGCGGGACGGGCCTGCGCCAGGCCCGGCCGGGGGCGGCGCCGGAGAGGATGATCAGGCCCTCGGCGTGGCGCCGCATCCGGGTGGTGAGGTGGTCGAGCCGGAAGAGGTCCTCCAGCTCCGCCGGGTCCTCGGTGCGCCGTTCCATGGCGTCCAGCAGGGTGAGCTGGCGGTGCACCAGGACCTGGCTGCGCCGGGCCAGGTTGACGAAGACGCCGGAGACGCCGGAGAGCACCTCGGCGCGCTCCACGGCGGCGGTGACGGCGGCCCGCTGCACCCGGCCGAGGGCGCCGTGCACCTGTCCGATCTCGTCGCCGCCGTGCGGGCGCAGCGGCGCCTCCGCCTCGATGTCGATCTCCTCGCCGGCGCGCAGCCGCCGCATGGTGCCGGGCAGGGTGCGCCCGGCGAGTTCGAGGGCGGAGTTGCGCAGGCCGATGAGTTCGGTGACCAGGCCGCGGCCGATCTGCACGGAGATCAGCAGGGAGGCGATCACGGCGGCCAGGCCGAGCAGCACGGCCAGGCCCGCGGGGGTGAACAGGCCGAGCGCGTACGGGTCGGAGCGTTCGGTGGCGGCGCTGCCGGCGGCGTGCTGGACGGCGGCGAGGTTGCGGGCGGTGGCGTCGGCGAGGTCGGCCCAGCGGTCGGCGGGGGCGGCCTGGACGGCGGCCCGGCCGTCGGCCGCGTCCCGGACGGCGTCCTCGGCCCGGGCGAGTTCGCGGTAGTCGGCGCCGCCGGTGACGGCGAGCAGGGCGGAGCGGTCGGCGGGGCGCAGGTCGCGGGCGGCGGTCTGTTCGAAGAGCCGGCGGGCGTAGACGGCGGCGCCGAAGTCGCGGTGCTGGGCCTCGTCGAGGCGGCCGGCGGTCTGGCCGGCCCGCAGCAGGGCGTCCTCGCGGGCGAGCAGTTCGCGGGCGCGGGCGAGTTCCAGCAGGACACGGGCGTCGGAGGCGACGCGGTGGTCCTGCAGGGCGGTGACCGAGCCGGTGACCTCCAGGGCGCGGTCGACCGCGGCGGTGTAGGCGGCGTAGGTCTCCGGCCAGCCGGCCTGGTGCTGGAGGACCTTGGCCCGCAGGGCGGGCAGGGCGGCGACGGCGGCGGTGAGTTCGTCGACGCGGCCGGCGGTCTCGGTGCCGAGGCCCTGGGCGTCGGCCCGGTTGTAGCGGTCGGCGAGGCGGAGCGGGCCCGCGGCGCGGTCGGTGGCGGCCGCGGCGTCGCGCAGGGCGTCCTGGCGGCCGGGCTGCCCGCCGGCGAGCAGCTGCCCGGCGGCGGTGCGTTCGGCCTGGAGGCCGGCGACGGTGGCGGCGACCGGCTCGAGCAGGGTCCGGTCGACGGTGCGCAGCTGCAGGGTGTCCCACACGGAGCGGGCGGTGGTGACGGAGGCGAACGACCACAGCGCCATCACCGAGACCACCGGCACCATCAGCAGGGCGACGATCCTGGCACGGACGGTGCGGGGCCGCAGCCGGAGGCGGTGCGCGCGGGCGGCGGGCGCGGCGGGCACGGCGGGCGGATGTCCGGGCTGCTCCTCGCGGGCGTGGGCGCCGCGGTGGCGGCCTGCGGGGCCGGAACGGCCGGGGCTGCGGCCGGTGGTGCCTGGGCCTGCGGCCGACGCACTGCGCGGGGTGCCGCGGCGTACTCGCATGGGGTGGGGTCCTTTCGGACGGTCGGGCCACGTCGTCGCGGAACGGGCGGCGGGTCAGGCCGCGCGGTCGAGCTCGGTCGGATTGAGGTCCTCGATGGCGAGCTCGCCGGCCTCGCGATAGGCAGCGCGCTCCTGGGCGGTCGGGGACAGTGCGACGAACGCGGAGGTGAGGAAGAGGAAGGAGCCGAGGCCGACCGCCAGCGGGAAGACGAACTGCATCGGGGTGGCACCGCCGAGCTCGGTGCGGGACGGGTCCATGTGCACGTGGACGGCGGCCATGCCGGTGTAGTGCATGCAGCTGACCGCGACGCCCATCACCAGTGCGGCGCCGCCGGCGGCGACCGCGTTGCGGATGGTGACGGCGGCCCAGAGCGCGGCGGTGGCGGCGCCGACGGCGACCGCGACCGACAGCAGGACGGTGGCCGGGGTGTACTCGACGTTGCCGTGCAGCCGCAGGGCCGCCATGCCGAGGTAGTGCATCGCGGCGACCCCGACACCGGTGGTGAGGCCGCCCAGCAGCAGGCTGCGGCCGCGGTGCCGGCCGTAGCCGACGGTGAAGACGCCGATGCCGACGACGACCACGGCGACCACCAGGCTGAGCACGGTCAGCGGGACGTCGTAGCGCAGCTCGGTGCCGTCGACGGAGAAGCCGAACATGGCGATGAAGTGCATGGTCCAGATGCCGGAGCCGATCGCCGCGGCGGCGGTGAGCAGCCAGTTGCGGCGGGAGGGGCCGGTCGCGGAGAGCGCCCGGAGCGTGCACCGCAGCCCGAGTGCGGCGCCGACGCAGGCCATCAGGTACGAGACGGCCGGTGTGATCCAGCCGAAACTGAGGTGGTTCAGGGTTCCCATCGGGGCCTCCGGCGGACGTGACCTGACGGTCGGTCATATGCCGATCGCATGTGCGAAGGGACTCTCGGATGCGGAGGACGCTACCCAGCGTCCGCAAGCAGTCACCCGAAGATGTGAAAAGCTGCCCGCCCTTCGCGGCGAGTGTGCTCGAATGGGGAGGCTCCGTGTGCCGTCCACCCTGACGGGCTGTCATGCCCGGTTGCGGACAGGGCCCGTCGCACGTCCTTCTGCCCGCTCCGGGGCGCCGTTGGGGTCACGCCCACGACGGCCCGCACGACGCGCCCCACCGTTGCGCGGGGGCATCCCTCCCCCACGGTCGCGTCGACCGTGGTGGCCCTCTCCCACCCCCAGCGGGCCCCGTGAAGGAGCCCGTTCCCCCATGCCCCTGTCCTGACCCGTTCCCGGGCCGCCGTCACGGCGACGGCGGTCACCTGCGGCCTGGCGGTGTCAGGGCTCCCCACCCAGGGGCGCGAGGTGTCCCCAGCGCCCCGGGTGCCCAACTGCTTCGGTGGCGAGTGCTACCTCCGGGTGAGGCGGATGCGGACGGGGCCGCGGGCCTCGAGGGTGATGGCCTGACCGAGGGGCACCTCGGTGTCGACGGCCTCCACCTCGAACTCCCGCAGCAGCGCCCCCAGGGCCAGCACCGACTCCAGCATCGAGAAGTGCTGGCCGATGCAGGCCCGCGGGCCGCCGCCGAACGGGAACCAGGCGTAGCGGTGCCGTCCGGCCTCCCGCTCCGGGGTGAAGCGGTCGGGGTCGAAGCGCTCCGGATCCTCCCAGTGGCCGGGGTGCCGGTGCGTCACGTACGGGGTGACCAGGACGTCCGAGCCGGCCGGGATGTGCACCCCGCCGATCTCGCAGTCCACCACCGAGCGGCGGCCGATCACCGCGGCGGCCGGGAACAGCCGCATGGCCTCCTTGAGGACGGTGGTGGTGTACGGCAGTGCGGCGAGGTCCTCGGCGCGCGGTGCGCGGTCGCCGAGGACCGCCTCGACCTCCTCGCGGGCCCGCTTCTGGTGTTCGGGGTGCTTGCCGAGCAGGTGCAGGGCGAAGGCCAGCGAGGTGGCGGTGGTCTCGTGGCCGGCGAGCAGGAAGATCAGGACCTGGTCGCGGAGTTCGGCGGCGTCCAGCTGTTCGCCGTCCTCGCCGCGGGCGGCGGCGAGCAGCCCGAGCAGGTCGTCGGACTCCTGTCCGGCCCGGCGGGCGATGATGCCGTCGCACACGGCGTACAGTTCGCGTTCGGCGGCCTGGGCCTCCCGGTTGCCGGGGGTGGGCCACTGCCGGGGGATGCGGACGGGGGCGAAGCCGCGGTCGCGGACGTAGGCGCCGAGCACCGGGAAGGACCGGCGGACGGCGCCTATCGCCTCCTCCACGTCGGTGCCGAAGAGGATCCGGGCGACGGCGCGCAGCGCGAACCGGGACATCTCCTCGGCCGCGTCGACCACGCCGTCCGGCACCGCGGCCCAGCGCTCGACCAGGGCGGCGGACTCCAGGGCGACGGCGTCCGCGTAGGTGTCGACCCGCCGCTTGGTGAACAGCGGCTGGACGAGCCGGCGCTGGCGCTGGTAGTCGGCGTCCTGCGAGGTGAGCAGGCCGTTGCCGAGGCTGAGCCGGACCTCCTCGTACATGGTGTTGTCCTTGCGGAAGTCCGCGGCGCGGGTGGCGAGCACCTGCTGCGCCCCTTCCGGGGAGAACACCATGAAGAACTCGACGCGCAGGCCGGGCGGCCCGGCGGTGAACCGCACCACGTCGCCGTGCTCGCGGTGGGCGGCGAGGTAGGCGGCCAGCGGGTCGCGGGTCAGGTCGAGCATCGAACCGATCAGCGGCAGCCCGGTCGGGCCCGGTGTCCTCGTGGTGGCCTGCACTGTCTCCCCCTCCGGTTGGATCACTCCTGTGCCCAAGCTAACTGAGCATCCGTCAGGGGGCCAGGGTGTGTCCCGCGGATCGGGACACACCCCGGGCGCCGTACGGCCGGCGGGGTCACTCGTACTCGGTGCCGCCCTTGCGGGTCAGGTAGGCGCCGCCGACGGCCTTGGCCACGGCCCGGCCGCCGGTCACCGGGCTGTACCGCTCGGTCTGCGGCCGGACGACCACGCCCTCGCGGATGTGGAGTTCCTTGCCGGAGACGGTCTCCCGGCCCTCGGCGAGCTCCAGCACGACCGCCTGGTCGTACGGGCCGCGCCACAGCTCGGGGACGACGGGCAGTTCCCCGGCGAGCACCTCGGCGGCGTCCAGCCAGCGCAGTTGCCCGTCGACGACGGCCGACACGTCGAAGACCGCGTAGCCGGGCAGCTCGGTACGGCCGGAGGCGCCGTAGGTGAGGTCCTGCACTCCGGCGCCGAAGACCTCGCCGAAGACGCCGACCCGGCTGGCGCCGAGCCGCTCGGCCAGGGCGGCGGCCACCTCGGGAACACCGTGCGCCCGCACCGCGCGCCAGTAGAGGTTGCCGCCGTCCTCCTTGAGCGCCAGGCCCTGGGCGCCGATGCCCTTGGAGGAGACCTGCACCTCGCCGGACTCGGCGTGGTACGTGACCAGGCAGCAGCTGCCGTGCACCTTCTCGGTGACGACGACGGGCTCGCCGGGCTCGAAGACGGTCGGGAAGCGCTTGAGGTTCTCGATGTCGACCCAGGGCAGCAGGTCGGGGGCGGCCTCGACGTCGCCGTTCATCGCGGTCGGGATCGGCGGCCGCCACTTGGTGATGCCGAGCAGCTCCGCGAAGTCCTCGCCGCTGTCGGCGGCGGCGGACAGGTCGACGGCGTCCAGCGCGCGCGGGCGGCAGACGATGCCCTGGGAGAGCTCGCCGCGCAGCCGTACGGCCTTGACGCGGTCGGCGTTGGAGCCGGCGAGGCGCCCGGTCAGTCCGAGCTCCTCGATCAGGCCGGCGGGCAGCACGGCCTGCTCGGGGATGTACACGGCGGTCTCGCCGGTCCGGTACGCGCCCTTGGCCACCACCGCGCGGTAGAGGCCGATCTGCGCGAGCTCCAGGGCGTCGGCGTTCGGGTGCTCCAGGATGGTCAGGCGTTCCGCGGTGACTCGCAGTGTGGACATGGGCGTCCCTCCCCCGTTGTCGTGAGGGGGACCACTCTGACGGGCGGCCGGCGACCGGGGCCAGGGATTTTCCCGCCGGGGCATCGCACATACCAGCCGGAAGCCATCTGCATGTTGGCCTGTGCGATGAAACAGGGGACGTCCGGACCGCAGGTGCGACAGTATGATCGGCGTTGTCACCGCACCTCCGCGCCTCCCAGCGGCGCGGCAGAAGGGGAACCCCGATGAGCACCGCCAGACGCCGTTCCGCCGTTGCCGTCCTCGCCGCCGCGGCACTCGCCGCCGGCCTCACCGCCTGCGGCAGCAGCGGTTCGGGCAGCACCACCGCACCGACGTCCGCCGCCTCCGCGGGGACCGCGTCCTCCGCCGCCAAGGTGTCCGGCAGCATCACCGTCTTCGCCGCCGCCTCGCTCAAGGAGTCCTTCACCCAGCTGGGCAAGAAGTTCGAGGCCGCCAATCCCGGCACCAAGATCACCTTCAACTTCGGCGGCAGCTCGGCGCTCGCCCGGAGCATCGTCTCCGGCGCGCCCGCGGACGTCTTCGCCGCCGCCAGCCCGGCCACCATGAAGACCGTCACCGACGCCGAGGCGGCGAACGGCGAGCCCGAGGTGTTCGTCAAGAACACCCTCGAGATCGCCGTCCCCAAGGGCAACCCCAAGCACATCACCGGCCTCAAGGACCTCACCGGCGTCGAGGTCGCGCTCTGTGCACAGCAGGTGCCCTGCGGCGCCGCCGCCGTGAAGGCCCTCGACGCGGCCGGTGTGAAGCTCACCCCGGTCACCCTGGAGCAGGACGTCAAGGGCGCCCTCACCAAGGTCGAGCTCGGCGAGGTCGACGCCTCGCTCGTGTACCGGACCGATGTGAAGGCCGATGCTGCGAAGATCGACGGCGTGGAATTCCCCGAGGCCGCCAAGGCCGTGAACGACTACCCGATCGCCGCCCTCGCCAAGGCGCCCAACGCCGCGGCCGCGGCCGCCTTCGTCGAGTACATCCGGTCGCCCGAGGCCGCGCAGGCCCTCACCGCGGCGGGCTTCCAGACCCCGTGACGACCGCACCGGCCGAGACCCGCCGCCGCACCCGGCGCGGCGGCGGGCGGGTGCCGTACGCCCTGCTCCTCCCGGCCCTGCTGGGCCTGGCCTTCCTCGTCCTGCCGCTGGCCGGTCTGCTGGTCCGCGCGCCGTGGAGCGCGCTGCCCGAGCAACTCTCCAGCCCGGAGGTCTGGCAGGCCCTGAAGCTCTCACTGATCTGCGCAACGGCGGCCACGGGGGTGTCGCTGGTGCTCGGAGTGCCGCTGGCCTGGCTGCTCGCCCGCACCGAGCTGCCGGGCCGGCGGCTGGTGCGGGCCCTGGTGACACTGCCGCTGGTGCTGCCGCCGGTGGTCGGCGGCGTCGCCCTGCTGCTCGTCCTCGGCCGCAACGGCATCGTCGGCCGCTGGCTGGACTCCGCCTTCGGCATCACCCTGCCGTTCACCACACCCGGCGTGGTGCTCGCCGAGGCGTTCGTCGCCATGCCGTTCCTGGTGATCAGCGTGGAGGGGGCGCTGCGCGCCGCCGACCCGCGCTACGAGGAGGCCGCCGCCACGCTCGGCGCCTCCCGGCTCACCGCCTTCCGCCGGGTCACCCTGCCGCTGATCGCCCCCGGCATCGGGGCCGGCGCGGTGCTGGCCTGGGCGCGGGCGCTCGGCGAGTTCGGCGCGACGATCACCTTCGCCGGCAACTTCCCGGGCCGCACCCAGACCATGCCGCTCGCCGTCTACCTGGCGATGGAGTCCGAGCCGGAGGCCGCGATCGCGCTCAGCCTCGTCCTGCTCGCCGTCTCCATCGCCGTCCTGGCCGGCCTGCGGGAACGCTGGATGTCGACCCCGTGACCCCCCGGAGCCCCCGATGACCCCGCCCGCCCTGGACGCCCGGCTGCGGGTCGACCGCCCCGCCTTCCGGCTCGACCTCACCCTCACCGCCGCCCCCGGCGAGGTCGTCGCCCTGCTCGGCCCCAACGGCGCCGGCAAGTCCACCGCCCTGCGCGCGCTCGCCGGGCTCCTCCCGCTCACCGCCGGCCGGCTCGCCCTCGACGGCACCGTGCTGGAGGACCCGGCGACCGGGCTGCACACCCCCGCCGAGGAACGCCCGGTCGGCGTGGTCTTCCAGGACTACCTGCTCTTCCCGCACCTCGGCGCCCTCGACAACATCGCCTTCGGCCTGCGCTGCCAGGGCCTGCGCAAGGCCGCCGCCCGGGCGGCCGCCCTGCCCTGGCTGGAGCGGATGGGCCTCGCCGAGCACGCCGCCACCCGCCCGCGCAGCCTCTCCGGCGGCCAGGCCCAGCGGGTGGCCCTCGCCCGGGCGCTCGCGGTGCGGCCCAGGCTGCTGCTGCTGGACGAGCCGCTGGCCGCCCTGGACGCCCGGACCAGGCTGGAGGTGCGGGCCCAACTGCGCCGCCACCTGGCCGAGTTCGAGGCGGTGGCGGTGCTCGTCACGCACGATCCGCTGGACGCCATGGTGCTCGCCGACCGGCTGGTGGTGATCGAGGACGGCCGCGAGGTGCAGTCCGGCGCACCCGCCGACATCGCCCGCCACCCGCGCACCGACTACATCGCCCGCCTGGTCGGCCTCAACCTCTACCGCGGCACCGCCGACGGCCACACCGTCACCCTGCCGGACGGCACCGCCCTCACCACCTCCGAGGAACTCGCCGGCCCGGCCTTCGTGGCCTTCCCGCCGGCCGCCGTCACCCTGCACCGCGGCCGCCCCGACTCCAGCGCCCGCAACGCCTGGCCGCTCACCGTCGCCGGACTCGACCTGCACGGCGACCGGATCCGGGTCGACCTGACCGGCCCGCTGCCGCTCGCCGCCGACCTCACCCCCACCGCCGCGGCCGAGCTCGACCTCACCCCCGGCAGCGAGGTCTGGGCCACCGTCAAGGCCGCCCAGACGCACGCCTACCCGGCCTGATACGGCCCGTCAGGCCGGGGCGACGAAGCCGGATTCGTAGGCGGTGACCACGGCCTGGGTGCGGTCGCGGGCGCCGAGCTTGGCGAGGACGCTGCTGACGTGGGTCTTGACGGTCTGCACGCCGAGGAAGAGCTCGGCGGCGATCTCCGCGTTGGACAGGCCGCGGGCCACCAGGCGCAGCACCTCGGCCTCCCGGTCGGTGAGGCCGGCGCGGGCCACGGCCTCGGCGGCGGACCGGTTGGCGCGGCCCGCGGCGAGGCTGCGGATGGCGGCCGGGAAGAGCAGGGAATCACCGGCCGCGGCGAGCCGGACGGCGTGCACGATCTCGGCCGGACGGGCCCGCTTGAGCAGGAAGCCGTCGGCGCCGGCCCGCAGCGCCTCGTACACGTAGTCGTCGTTCTCGAAGGTGGTGAGGACGAGGATGCGCGGCGGGGCGTCCGCGTCCCGGAGGATCGCGCGGGTGGCGGTGAGCCCGTCCACCTCGGGCATCCGCACGTCCATCAGGACCACGTCGGGGCGCAGCGAGCGGACCAGTCCGAGGGCGGCCGCGCCGTCCGCGGCCTCCCCCACCACGCGCAGGTCGCCCTGGGCCTCCAGGACGGCCCGCAGCCCGGTCCGGACGAGTTCCTCGTCGTCCACCAGCAGGATGTCGATCATTCGGCCAACCGTAGTGGCAGCCGGACGGCCAGCACCCAGTCGCCGTCCTCGCGGCCGGCCCCGGCCTCGCCGCCGAGCAGCGCGGCCCGCTCCCGGACGCCGCGCAGCCCTCGGCCGCCGCCGCGGGCCGGCCGACCGCCGGCCGGGACGGCCACCAGGGCGGTGGCGCAGCGGAGTTCGAGCCGGCCGCCCTCGATCGCGGCGCGGATCCGGATCGGTGCGCCGGGGGCGTGCTTGAGGGCGTTGGTGACGCCCTCCTGGACGATCCGGTAGGCCTCGCGGGAGAGCACGCCGGTCAGCCGGGCGGCGGCCGGGTCGACGCTCGCCTCGACCGGGCTGCCGGCCGCCCGGGCGGCGTCGAAGAGGGCCGCGACCCGGTCGAGCCCCGGCTGTTCGGCGGCGGTCTCCTCGGGGGTGTCGCGGAGCAGGAGGAGCATCCGTTCGAGGTCCTCCATGGCCTGCCGCCCGGTGGTCTCGATGGCCTCCAGGGCCTTGTCCCGGAAGGCCGGGTCGGCGACCTCCCGGGCCGCCCCGGCCTGCAGCACGGTGACGGTGAGCGCGTGCCCGACGGAGTCGTGCAGTTCGCGGGCCAGCCGGTTGCGTTCCAGCAGGCGTTCGGCGCGCAGTTCCGCGGCGGCCAGCCGGTCGGCCGCGGAGGGGCCCAGCAGCCGGACGGCCAGGGCGAGTTGGAGCCGGCCTGCGAGCACGACCAGCCACAGCAGGGCGAGGACGAGCACCGGCAGCAGCAGCGGCCCGTACGGCGGGGCGTGCAGCAGGCGGGTGCCCAGGTCCAGCGCGCGGACGGTCGCCAGGCCGACCCCGAAGCCCAGCGCGACCCGGGCCACCAGCCACAGCGCCGTCCGGCCGCGGTCGGCCCAGCCCGCCGAGGGGGCGGCGCCGATCGACTCCTCCCGGTCGGGCGCCAGCAGCAGCCTGGCCTGCACCCCCTCGGCGCGCCGGGTGGCCGGGAGCAGCGCGGCCAGGCAGAGCAGCGCGGCGTCCAGGGCGGCGCCGAGGGCCACCGTCTCCGGCAGCGGCCGGCCCGGCTCGATGCCCGGGTAGACGAGCAGGACGACGCCGACGAACACCGTGCCGATCAGCAGGTGCAGCCAGCGGGCGTAGGTGGCGGCCCGGAACAGCGGGGCGAGGAAGGGTGGCACGGCGCCATCGTGCCAGGCCGGCGCGGTGGGCGGCCTCCCTCCCGGGAGGGAGGCGGTCCACTCCCGGGAGGGATCTCCCGGCGCCGCCGGCCCGGTTGGCTGGAGGCATCGACCAGGGAGGTACGACGGTGATCGAGGTCAGGAACCTGACCAAGCGGTACGGCGCGACCACGGCCGTGGACGGGCTGGACTTCCGCGTGGAACCGGGCCGGGTGACGGGCTTCCTCGGCCCGAACGGGGCCGGGAAGTCCACCACGCTGCGGATGGTGCTCGGCCTGGACCGGCCGACCGCCGGCGAGGCACTGGTGCACGGCCGGCCGTACGCCGAACTCGAGGCGCCGCTGCGCCAGGTGGGCGCCCTGCTCGACGCCCACGCGGTGCACGGCGGCCGGACGGCCCGCGGCCACCTGCGCTGGCTGGCGGCGAGCAACGGACTGCCGCGGCGCCGGATCGAGGAGGTGCTGGAGCAGGTCGGCCTCGGCGCGGCCGCGGACCGCCGGATCAAGGGCTTCTCGCTCGGCATGCGGCAGCGGCTCGGGGTGGCGGCGGCACTGCTCGGCGACCCGCCGGTGCTGCTGCTCGACGAGCCGGTGAACGGCCTGGACCCGGAGGGCATCCGGTGGATCCGCACCCTGCTGCGCGGCCTCGCCGCGGAGGGCCGGGCGGTGCTGGTCTCCTCCCATCTGATGGCGGAGATGGCGCTCACCGCGGACCACCTGGTGGTGGTCGGCCGGGGCCGGCTGCTGGCCGACCTCACCACCGACGGGTTCCTGGCGCGGCACGGCCGCTCCAGGGTCCGGGTCCGCGCGGTCGACCCGGTCAAGCTGGCCGACCTGCTGCGCGGTTCGGGCACGGCGGCCGAGCCGGTCGAGGGCTCCGGCGGGGCCTGGGAGGTCTTCGGCACCACCTCGGAGGAGATCGGCGCGCTGGCCGCCCGGCACGGCGTCGCCCTGTACGAACTGTCCGTCCAGCAGGACTCGTTGGAGGAGGCTTTCATGCGGATGACCGCGGACGCCGTGGAGTACCGGGCGGTGGCGGCATGACCACCTCGCTCGCCCTGCGCGCCGAGTGGGCCAAGTTCACCACGCTGCGCTCCCAGTGGATCACCCCGCTGATCGCGGTGCTGCTCACCGCCGGCATCACCGCGGCGGTGCAGGCCGCGTACGGCGAGGTCGACCGTTCCCTGAGGGACGACCCCGCCGAGGGCATCTACTACGGCATGCTCTTCGGCCACGTCGCGGTGGTGGCGAGCGGCATCCTGCTGATCGGCCAGGAGTACGCCTCCGACACGGTACGGGCCTCGCTGGCGGCGGTGCCGCGGCGCGGCCGGTTCTACGCCGGGAAGCTGATGCTGGGCACCGGGATCGGACTGGTGGTCGGCCTGCTCTCGGTGGCGGGCGCGCACCTGGCGACCTCCGCCACCGTAGGCCTCGACCTCGGGCAGCCCGGCGCGGTGCGCAGCATCGTGGCCGGGGTGCTCTACCACCCGCTGCTGCTGGTCCTCTGCCTCGGCCTCACCGCGATGCTGCGCAACCTCACCGCGGCGATCGGCCTGCTGACGCCCGCGGTCTTCCTCGGCACGACCTTCCTCACCGCGGTGCCCGGGGTCCGCGAGGCGGCGTACTTCCTGCCGGACCGGGCCGGCCTGTACGCGACGCGGTACCTCACCGACCCGGCCGTCCCCTACGGGCACTGGACGGGACTGCTGGTGATGGCGCTGTGGGCGGCCGCCGCCGCCTGGGGCGGGCTGCTCTCGCTGCAGCGGAACGACGCCTGACACCCGAGGGCGCGTGCCGGCGGAGCCGACCCGGACCCGTCGGCATACGCCCTATAGGGTGTGGCCCGTGCACCTGACTGTTCTGCCGCCGCCCGCCGCCTGAGCGGGCGGCGAGGCCACGGAAGACCGTGACTCCGGGGTGAGCCCCCGGGGCGGTCGGCGCTGCCCGCGGACGGGACCACGCGACCGACCTCTTCTGTGGGAGAACACCCATGTCCAACCCCTCCGCCCTGCCCGTCGGCCGGGGCCTGCTCTACATCACCTTCTCCGCGACCGCCTGGGGCACCGCCGGCGCCGCGGCCGCCCTGCTGTACGACGGCAGCGGCCTCGGCCCGCTGGCGCTGACCTTCTGGCGGTCGCTCGGCGGGGTCGTCCTGCTGCTGGCCGTTTGGGCCTGCACCGGCCTCGGCAACCGGAGCGACCGTGGCCCGCGGCCCGCCGGGGCCGCGCTGCCGTGGCGTCGCCGGGCGGTGCGGATCGCCGTCAACGGCCTCGGGCTGACCGTCTTCCAGGCCGCCTACTTCGTGGCCGTCCAGCAGACCGGGCTGGCCGTGGCCACCGTGGTGACGCTGGGCTCGGCTCCGGTGCTGATCGCGATCGGCGCCCGGCTCGCCATGGGCGAGCGGCTCGGCGGCGCGGGCGCGGTGGCGGTCGGCGGCGCACTGGCCGGCCTCGCGGTGCTGGTGCTCGGGGACGGCGGCAGCGGCGAGGTCCGGCCCGCCGGGGTGCTCTGGGCGCTGGTGTCGGCCTCCGGGTACGGCTGCATCACGCTGTACACCCGGTGGCTGGGCCGGGCCGGCGAACGGCAGAGCGCGTCGTCGACCACCCTCTGGTCGTTCGCGGTGTGCACGGTGTGCCTGCTGCCGTTCGCGCTCGCCGAAGGCGTGCTGCCGCAGGCCGAGGGCCTCGGCCGGACGGCGCTGCTGCTGGTCTACCTGGCCTCGGTGCCGACGGCGCTCGCCTACGGCCTGTACTTCGCGGGTGCCGCGGTCGTCCGGGCCACCACCGCCTCGGTGATCGCGCTGATCGAGCCGGTGAGCGCCACCGTGATCGCGGTGCTGCTGCTGGGCGAGCACCTGACCCCCGCGGCGGCCGCCGGGACGGCGGTGCTGCTGGCCTCCGTCACCGGCCTCGCCGTCGCCGAGACCCGCCCGGCAGCCCGCCCCCGCCCTGCCTGACCCGACCTGACCCGACCGGATAAGGGTGCACCCCCGAGGGCGCTCGGGTGGTCGATTCAGGGGCGCGTGGGGGCACCTCCCGGCCGAAGGCTGGGGGAGAACTGCGCAATCCGAGTGTGGGCGTCACGACGGCATGGGCCGAGCCATGACCTGTACGGTGGCCCGCATCCGAATTGCACGGTTCCCCCCGCCTCTCGGGTACACCCCGCGGTTCAGGTGCGTTCGAGGGCGAGCAGGCGGTAGCGGGGTTGGGGGCGGGGGCGGTGCTGGTCGGGGAGGGCGGCGAGGTCCCGGCAGAGGTCGGCGGTGCGGTGCGGGCCGGCCGCGGCGGCCCAGGGGATGCGGCCGGCTTCGATCACCCGTCGCCAGTCGGCGGGGCTGCGGCCCTGGCCGGTGCCGTCGAAGGCGGTTTCGGCGGCGGGCCGGAGCCCGTACCGGGCGCCGAGCTCCAGGACCCTGCGCCGGCCGTCGGCGGGAGAACGGCCGTGGGCCTCCCGCAGGGGTGCGGTGACCCGGGCGACGTCGCTGTCGGCGCCGAAGGCGGCCCGGTTCTTGTCGACCGTGGTGATCAGGACGCCGCCCGGGCGCAGCGCACGGGCGGCGTCGGCGATCACCGGTTCGGCGTCGTCCAGCAGGTGGAGCAGCCAGACCAGCACGACGGCGTCGACCCGGCCGGTGCCGACCGGCAGCCGGGCGGCGTCGCCGAGCACCACGCCGCCGGGCATCCGTCCGGCGGCGACGGCGGCCATTCCGCGGGAGCGGTCGACGCCGAGGACGGCCCGGCCGGGGCGGCGGAGCCGGGCGGTGACGATGCCGGTGCCGCAGGCCACGTCGAGCACGGTCGCGGCGCCGGCCGGCAGCAGCCGCTCGACGGCCTCCGCGGCGGCGGCCGCCCGTTCCTCCCCGCCGCGGGTGGCGTCGTACGTCGCGGCCTCGCCGTCGTAGTCGAGCACCGCTACCGCAGGGCGGGGTGGTCGGCGACGACGGTGCAGCTGCCGGGGGCGATCTCGGTGAAGCCGGCGTCCCGGACGAGCGGCAGGCCGCTCGCGGTGAGGCCGGCCCAGGCGTCCGGGTCGGCGGTGCGGACGGCCAGGGCGAAGCCGGCTTCGGCCCACTCCTTGCGCCGGGTGTCGTCCAGGCGCCACCAGGCGAGCTGGGCGGCGTGGCCGGTCTGGGCCATGGTCTTGCCGGCGCTCATCTCCAGGTCGGGGTTGAGCCAGAGCACGGGCAGGCCCTCGGCGGGTGCGGCCGGCGCCTCGGGGTCGTCCAGGTCGGTGCCGGAGACCTGGAGCTTGGCGAGCTCCTTCGGCCAGCCGTCCAGCGGGACCGGCGGGAAGACGCGGACCTCGGCCGCGGCGCCGGTGACGGTGATGCCCGGCAGTTCGCCGGCCTTGCGCCACTCCCCGCCGCGGGCCCGCCGGACGACCTTGCGGATGCGGGCGTCCTCCCAGGCCGTGACGCGCTCGGCCCATTCGCCGTCGCCGTCGGTGACCCGCGGGTCGGCGAGCAGGGTCAGCACCGCCCGGGCGGAGGTCTCCAGGGCGTCGGTGCGGGCGGGCGGGTCGGCCCGCTCGATCCGGACGACCAGGGGCAGTACGTACTGCTCCTTGCTGTCGCGGTCGACGGGCTCGTCGGGGCTGCTCGGGGCGTCGAAGGGTGAACTCACCCCACCAGCATGCCAGCAGCCCCCGGGCCGTCAGCGCCGGTATCCGCGCTGGGGATCGCGCTCCTCGGCGTCCTCGTAGCCGAGGAACCAGCCCTCGGGGTGGGTGGCGGCGAGCAGCTGGTCCGTCCGGTCGGCGGTCTCCAGGTCCGGGTCGCCCTCGTCGGGGCCGTAGACGCCGAAGAGCTCGTCGGCGCAGCCGTCCCAGTCGTAGTCGTACAGGTCTGCGGGGAGGTCGCCCATCATGTCGGCGACCGATTCGGGCTGGGCGCCGAGCAGGCTGCGGGCGTCGGCGAGGGCCATCCGCAGGGCGACCTCCTCGGCGAGGCAGCGGGGCAGCGGCCACTCGCCGAGGGAGAGGTCCTCGGCGAGGTCGTCGAAGGTGCGGGCGAAGGCGCGCCGCCAGGTGCGGTGCATGGGCCAGGTGCGGCGGGGCAGCCGGGCGTAGACCGTCCAGTCGGGTTCGTCGCCCTCGGTGACGGGCTCGTCCTCGTGCTCGTCGAGGTCGTCGTAGGCGGCGTCGGCGAGGCCGACGAGCTGGGTGTGCAGGAGACAGGCGGTGCGGGGGGTGAGCGTCCAGTCGCCGCCCTCGCCGTCCTCGCCGTCGAGCGGGAAGAGCTCGGCGAAGTCGGGGGCGAAGTCGTCGGTGACGCTGATCTCCAGGGTGCCGCCGAGCGCCTCGATGCCGGGGACGGCCGCCACCAGCCGGTCGGGGTGGAGCAGCACGCCGAGGGCGGCGTTCGGGTCGTCGGCGACCTCGCGGAGCAGCTCGGTGCGCTGCCCGGCCGGGTCGGCCCCGTCGAAGTCCAGTTCGTCGACGGCGGCCAGCGCGGCGGCACGCAGCGCCGGCCAGTCGGTGATGCGGATGCCGAGCACCACTGTCGCCTCGATCTCCTGCGCGCTGGAGTCCTCCGCCGCGCCCGGCCCCTGCGGATGATCGCTTCGCTCGCCCATGCGCCTACAGTACGGCCAGGGCGGCCCGGGAATCACCGGTGTCCGCCACCTTCTTCGGCACGGCCCGAAGCGCGCGCCGGGGTGCCGGGGCGGCGGCGGAGCCGGTGAATCCGCCGGACGTGGCCGGCGGCCGTGGCGGGGGCCTGTCGGAGGACGTCCGGTCGGTGCACCGGCGAGCCGGAGCGGGCGCCCGGGCCCGGGTGCCCGAGGGTGGGGGCATGGGAAACATCGACGAGTACGGCGGCGGGCAGCGCCCGGACGCCGAGGTCCTGGTGGTGACCACCAACGACGTACCCGGGCACCGGGTGGAGCGGGTCATCGGGGAGGTGTTCGGGCTGACGGTGCGCAGCCGGCACATCGGTTCGCAGATCGGCGCCGGGTTGAAGTCGCTGGTCGGCGGTGAGCTGAAGGGCCTGACCAAGACCCTGGTGGAGAGCCGCAACCAGGCGATGGGCCGGCTGATCGAGCAGACGAAGGCGCGCGGCGGCAACGCGGTGTTGATGATGCGCTTCGACGTGTCGGAGGCTGCCGACGTGGGCACGGAGATCTGCGCGTACGGGACGGCGGCGGTGGTCGCTCCGCTCGCCTGACGCCTCGCTCCGGGCATCCCGCAGGGAACACGGGCCGCGCGTGCAATGTTCCACTGGCATGACCGTTGAAGCCGAAACGACCTGGGGCCACGAGCTGCCGCGCGAGGTGGACGTGGTGGTGATCGGCGCCGGGCAGGCCGGGCTGTCCGCCGCCCACCACCTGCGCCGCCGCGGATTCGAGCCGTACCGGGGCTTCGTGGTGCTGGACGCGGACGAGACCCCGGGCGGCGCCTGGGCGCACCGCTCCCCCTCGCTGCGGATGGCCACCGTGCACGGCTTCCACGACCTGCCGGACTCGCAGCTCCCGGCGCCCGACCCGGACGCCCCGGCCCGCGAGGTGGTGCCGGTCTGGTTCGCCGCGTACGAGGCGGAGCACGCCCTGCCGGTGGTGCGGCCCGTCCGGGTGCGGGCGGTGCGGTCGCTGCCGGACGGCCGGCTGCGGGTGGGAACCGACCGCGGCGACTGGACGGCGCGGGCCCTGGTCAACGCCACCGGCACCTGGACGCGGCCGTTCCTGCCGCACTACCCGGGGCACTTCGCCGGCCGGCAGTTGCACTACGCGGACTACCGCGGGCCCGAGGAGTTCGCCGGGCAGAAGGTCCTGGTGGTCGGCGGCGGCGCCTCGGCGATCCAGGTGCTCTCGGAGCTCGGCCCGGTCGCGGAGACGGTGTGGGCGACCCGGCGTCCCCCGGTCCACCGGGACGGCCCGTTCACCCCGGAGGCCGGGCGGGCGGCGGTGGCGCTGGTGGAGCAGCGGGTCCGCGAGGGCCTGCCGGTGCGCAGCGTGGTGAGCGTGACCGGGCTCGGCCCGTCGGTGGCGTACCGGCGGGCCGAGGAGCTGGGCGTGCTGAACCGCCGCCCGATGTTCGACCGGCTGACCGAGCACGGCGCGGTCTGGGACGGCACCGAGGAGCACCTGGACGCGATCGTCTGGGCCACCGGCTTCCGGCCCGAGATCACCCACCTGGCACCGCTGGGCCTGCGCGGCCCCGGCGGCGGCATCCGGTTGGAGGGCACCCGGGCAGCCGCCGACCCCCGCATCCACCTGGTCGGCTACGGCCCCTCCGCCAGCACCGTCGGCGCCAACCGGGCCGGCCGCACGGCGGTCAACGACATCGTCCGGCTGCTGGGCACACCCCGACCGGTGCCTGTGCCGGCCTGAAGCCACTCGGGTGACCGCTCGGGGGCGGTGGCCCGGTCTCAGGCGTCGAAGTCGATGGTGACCTTGTCGGTGACCGGGCGGGCCTGGCAGGTCAGGACGTAGCCGGCCGCGACCTCCTTCTCCTCCAGGGCGAAGTTGCGCCGCATCTCCACCTCGCCCTCGCAGACGAGCGCGCGGCAGGTGCCGCAGACGCCGCCCTTGCAGGCGAACGGCAGGTCGGGGCGGGAGCGCTGGGCGCCGTCCAGCACCGAGCGGTCGCGGGGCAGCGCGAGCACGCTGGAGCGGCCGTCGAGGACGACGGTGACCTCGCTGAGGTCGCCGGAGACGGGGGCCTCCTCGCCGCGCTCGTACTCGGGCTCGTCCTCGGCGTGGAACAGCTCCTGGTGGACGCGGTCGGCGGGCACGCCCAGCTCGCCGAGCAGGTGCTTGGTGCCGACGACCATGCCGTACGGGCCGCAGAGCCACCAGTGGTCGACGGTGGGCACGTCGACGAGGGCGCCGAGCAGGGCCTTCGTCCGCTCCGGGTCGAGCCGGCCGCTGAGCAGTTCGGCGTCGCGGGACTCCCGCGAGAGCACGTGGACCAGCTGGAACCGGTCGAGGTGGGTGTCCTTCAGGTCGGCGAGTTCGTCGGAGAACATCACCGTGTCGCTGCGGCGGTTGCCGTACAGCAGGGTGACCCGGGAGCCGGGGTGGGCGGCGAGCACCGAGCCGGCGATGGACAGCATCGGGGTGATGCCGGAGCCCGCGGCGACCAGCACGTGCTCGGCGGCCTCGCCGAGTTCGGGGGTGAACAGCCCGGTCGGCGGCATCACCTCGACGGCCTCGCCGACCCGCGCCTCACGCACCAGCCAGCGGGAGAACAGGCCGCCGGGCACCTCGCGCACCGCGATCCGCAGCGACCCGCCGACCGGCGAGCAGAGCGAGTACGAGCGGCGCTCGTCGGCGCCGTCCACGATCCGGCGCAGGGTGAGCGTCTGGCCGGGCCGGAAGGCGAACTCCCCGGCGAGGCCGTCCGGCACCTCGAAGGTGACCGCGACGGCGTCCTCGCAGAGCGGTTCCAGCGCTGCGATGCGCAGCTCGTGGAAGGTCGGGCGGCGGACGGCCATCTAGATCTCCTTGATCCGGTCGAACGGCTCGCGGCAGCTGCGGCAGCGCCAGAGCGCCTTGCAGGCGGTGGAGCCGAAGCGGGAGAGCTCCTCGGTGTCGGCGGAGCCGCACTGCGGGCAGTGCACGGCACGCCGGGTCGGGCCGAGCTGCAGCAGGCCGCCGGCGGCCGGGGGTGCGATGCCCGCCTCGGCGAGCTTGCGGCGCCCCTCGGCGCTGATCAGGTCGGTGGACCACGGCGGGTCGAGCCGCAGCCGCACCCGGACGTCGGCGTAGCCGGCCTCCCGCAGCCGGGCGTCGACGTCGGCGGCCATCTCGGCGACCGCCGGGCAGCCCGAGTAGGTCGGGGTCAGCCAGGCGGTGACGGTGTCGCCCTGCTCCTCGACCCCGGCGAGCACGCCCAGGTCGGCGAGGGTGAGCATCGGCAGTTCCGGGTCGGTGACGGCGGCGGCCGCCTCCCAGGCACGGGTGGTCGTGGACGTCATCACCAGGTCGCCCCCGGGTGGGCGCGGGCGACGACCTGCAGCTCGGCGAGGAGCAGGCCGAGGGCCTCGGTGTGGACGCCGTCGCGCCCGGCCCGCCCGCCGACGTACGCCAGCGGAGCGGCGTCCGGAACGGTCAGGGTCGCCTCCGCGATGTCGTCGGTGAGCAGCGCCAGCACGGGCCCGCGCAGGGCGGCCGGGTCGGTGCCGAGCCGCAGCTCGACCGGGTGCGGGGTGAACAGTTCGTCGAGCAGCGGCCAGACGGCGTCGAGGCCGGCCTGCATCCGCTCGTGCGAGTACGGGGTGCCGTCGCCCAGGCGCAGCAGCCACTCCTGCGCCCACTCGCGGTGGTAGGCGAGCTCCTTGACGCCGGCCGCGGCGACCGCGGAGAGCACCGGGTCGGCGTGCTCGACGAGCCGCCGGTACAGCGCCTGTCGGGCGGTGGCGAAGACCAGGATCCGGGCGACGGTGTGCGCGAAGTCGCCGTTGGGCACCTCGACCAGCCGCACGTTGCGGAACTCGTGGTCCTCGCGCCGGTACGCGAGGTCGTCCTCGGTGCGGCCGGAGCCGTCCGCCTGGCCGGCCCGGGTGAGCAGCCGGCGGGCCTGGCCGAGCAGATCGAGGCCGAGGTTGGCGAGGGCGACCTCCTCCTCCAGCTCCGGCGCCCGGGTGCACCACTCGATGAGCCGCTGGGCGAGCACGAGGGCGTCGTCGCCGAGCATCTGGCAGTAGGCGGCGAGGTCGGCGCCGTCCACACCGGCCGGCAGGGCGGTGTCGACACCCAGCAGCGGGTCGGCGAAGCCGGTGCCGTACGCCCAGCGGGCCTCGCCCTCGGGCTCGGGCCCGGCCTCGCTGAGCGTCAGGTAGACGTGGTCGTCGGTCATGTCGGCATCCCCTGGTCGGACGGGCACTGGCTCAGATGTGCGGGACATCCTCGGGGATGTCGTAGAAGGTCGGGTGGCGGTAGACCTTGTCCCCGCTGGGGGCGAAGAACGGGTCCTGCTCGTCCGGGGTGGACGCGGTGATCGCCGCGGAGGGCACCACCCAGAGGCTGACGCCCTCGTTGCGGCGGGTGTAGAGGTCGCGGGCGGCGAGCAGCGCCATCCGGTCGTCGGCCGCGTGCAGCGAGCCCACGTGGACGTGGTTCAGGCCGCGCCGCGGGCGGACGAACACCTCGTAGAGCGGCCAGCCGGCCCGGTTCGCGTTCACTGTGCGCTCCGCTTCTTCTCCGCGTACGCCAGGGCCGCCTCGCGGACCCAGGCGCCGTCCTCGTGGGCGGCCCGGCGGCGCTCGACGCGCTGCGTGTTGCACGGGCCCTGCCCGGTGATCACCTTCTTGAGCTCCGACCAGTCGGGCTCGCCGAAGTCCCAGCTGCCCCGGTCCTCGTTCCAGCTCAGCGCCGGGTCCGGGAGGGTGACGCCGAGGTGCTCGGCCTGCGGCACGGTCATGTCGACGAAGCGCTGGCGCAGGTCGTCGTTGGAGTGCCGCTTGATCCGCCAGGCCATCGACCGGGCGCTGTTCGGCGAGTCGTCGTCCGGCGGGCCGAACATCATCAGCGACGGCCACCACCAGCGGTCCACCGCGTCCTGCACCATCCGGCGCTGGGCGTCGGTGCCGGCCATCATCGTCATCAGCAGCTCGTAGCCCTGCCGCTGGTGGAAGGACTCCTCCTTGCAGATCCGCACCATCGCCCGGGCGTACGGGCCGTAGGAGCAGCGGCACAGCGGCACCTGGTTGCAGATCGCCGCGCCGTCCACCAGCCAGCCGATCACGCCGACGTCGGCGAAGGTCAGCGTCGGGTAGTTGAAGATCGAGGAGTACTTCTGCCGACCGCTGATCAGCTTCTCGGTGAGCTCCGCCCGGTCGACGCCGAGGGTCTCCGCCGCCGCGTACAGGTACAGGCCGTGCCCGGCCTCGTCCTGCGCCTTGGCCAGCAGGATCGCCTTGCGGCGCAGCGAGGGGGCCCTGGTGAGCCAGTTGCCCTCCGGCTGCATGCCGATGATCTCCGAATGCGCGTGCTGCGCGATCTGGCGGACCAGGGTCGCCCGGTAGGCGTCCGGCATCCAGTCCCGCGGCTCGATCCGCTGCTCGGCGGCCACCACCGCGTCGAAGCGCCCTTCCAGGGTCGCCTCGCTCAGCTCTGTTGCCGTCACTCAACCCACCTCCCGACTGACCGTTCGGTCGGTCCCATTCTGTACGCCGACCCACCGCCCTGACAAGGCACAGCCAAGGTGACGAGAGGGACACGGGAGAAACCGCGCCACAAGGGGGATCCGGGGGGCGGCGAGGGAGGAGCAGGAAGTGCGGGTCCCGGCGGCGGGCGCGGGGTTCCGGGCCCCGGGTGGCCGGTCCGGGCGGGGTGGCCGCCCGGACCGGTCTCGGGCCCGGGTCAGGCGCGGTCGCGCAGGCGGGGCAGCGGTACGGCGAGGAGCGCCGCCAGCAGGGCGATCCGCGGGGCGAACTGGTCGACCAGCACGTGCTCGTGGCGGGCGTGCGGACCGCGGCCGACGGCGCCGAGGCCGTCGAGGGTGGGCAGGCCGCGGGCGCCGGCCAGGTTGGTGTCGCCGGCCCCGCCCGCGGGGGCGCCGTCGAGCTGTTGCCCGAGTGCGGCGGCGAGCGAACGGACGTGCCGCAGCAACGGGTTGGCCGACCGCTCCGGCCAGGCCGGACGGCTGGAGAGCACCTCCGCGCAGACCTTGGCACCGGGCCGCAGGGCGGTGAGGTGGGTGAGGGTGTCGAGGGCGCGGCGCTGCGCCTCGGCGGTGGAGAAGCGCAGGCCGAGTTCGGCCTCCGCGCGGCCGGCGACCACGTTGGCACGGGTGCCGCCGGTGATCCGGCCGGTGTTGAGCTCGGTACCGGGCTGCCGGCCGAGGCTGCGGACGGCCACCAGCTGGTCGACCAGCTCGTCCACCGCGGAGACGCCCTCGGTGGCGTTGTTGCCGGCGTGCGCCTCCCGCCCGGTGACGCTGAGCAGGACGCGGGTGGAGCCGCGCCTGGCGGTCTTGAGCCGGCCGTCGGGGTGCGGCGGTTCCAGGCCCAGGACGGCTGCGGCGCCGGGGAGTTGGCGTTCGACGACGCGTCGGCCGTCCGGGCTGCCGACCTCCTCGTCGGCGACCACCACGAGCCGGACCGACCGGTGCGGGCGCTGGCCGAGGTCGGCGAGGAGGGCCATGGCGCCCTCCAGCAGGGCGAGTCCGGCCTTCATGTCGAGGACGCCGGGGCCGCTGAGCCGCCCGTCGCGCTCCTCGACCGGCCAGTCGGCGAGGGTGCCGACGGGCCAGACGGTGTCGTGGTGCCCGACGACGAGCAGGTGCGGCAGGGACTCGTCCCGGCCGGGCCATTCGAGTACCAGGTGGTCGCCGGCCGGGCCGCTCTCGCGGCGGGATCCGGCCCCGGTGGCGCGGAAGCCGGCCGACAGTTCCTCGGCGAGGGCGTCGAGTCTGGGTGCGTCGCCGGTGGGCGACTCCATGGCGGCGAGGGCGGCGCAGCGGCGGCGTACGGCGCCGGCGAGGGTGCGGGCCCGGGTGGTGAGCGCCTGCGGGAGGCCCGGCAGGGCGGGCAGTCCGGGGGCGGCGGCGGTGCCGCTCGGCGGGGTGCCCGGGGAGGGGGCGGGGTCGGCCGCCGGGTCGGCGGGGCCGGAGGGGGCGGGCCCGGTCACGGGCGCGGGGCGGGCCGCGGTATTCGCTGGTTCGCCGTCGGCGGCGCGGTCGGCCGCGGGTTGTCCGGCCGCGGCTCCGGCCGGTGCGCTTCCCGGCTCGGCCGGGAGGACGGTATGCGGGCTCACCTCGCACCTCCACAACCCGTGGCGGTCCGGGCGGCCGGCCGGGGTTGTGGCGGTTGTTGCGGACTGCGGGCTGCTGCCGGGTCGGGCATCCGGCTGGGTGACGGCCGATGGTGCAACCTCGGACTGGGTGACACGTCGTCCTCCTCGCTCGCTCCGGCGGCCCCGGTCGTCCGGGGCCGGTGGACGGCGCCCCCGGTGCGCGGTGCGGCCGGGCACCGGCCGCCGGGGAGGCCCGGACGTGAGCCTAGAAGACCGGTTCGTCTCCGTGCGAGGTGGCCCGGCGGTCCGCGCCCCGCAGGCGAACGGGTTCGCGCGTCCCGCCTCCCACGATGGACCTGCGGCGACGCTTCGGCAGGACGAACCGCCTGCGGACGGGCGATCCACGTCCGACGGGTGACGGCCGATCAGCCTTTGGTATCGGTCACACCTCTGTTCCCCGTCCCGCGCGCATCGGATGACAAATATTGAAATCTGTCATCCGAAATGCCATAGTCGAATCACGGAGCCTTCCGTCCACAGACACCAGGGAGACCGCCATGCCCGCCACCCCCGCACGCACCACCCTCGGCGCCACCGGGCCGGAGACCTCCGCCCTCGGCCTCGGCCTGATGGGCATGTCCGACCTGTACGGGCCCGCCGACGAGGCCGAGTCGATCGCCACCGTCCGCGCGGCCCTCGACGCCGGCGTCACCCTGCTCGACACCGGCGACTTCTACGGCATGGGCCACAACGAGCTCCTGCTGCACGACGCCCTGCGCGGCCGCGACCGCGGATCCGTGCAGATCAGCGTGAAGTTCGGCGCCCAGCGCGGCCCCGACGGCAGCTGGCTCGGCTACGACGCGAGCCCGGCCGCCACCAAGACCGCACTCGTCTACTCGCTGCGCCGGCTGCGCACCGACCACATCGACGTCTACCGCCCCGCCCGCCTCGACCCGGACGTCCCGATCGAGGAGACCGTCGGCGCCATCGCCGAGCTGGTGAAGGCCGGGTACGTCCGGCACATAGGCCTCTCCGAGGTCGGTGCCGACACCCTGCGCCGGGCCGCCGCCGTGCACCCGATCAGCGACCTGCAGATCGAGTACTCACTGATCTCCCGCTCGCTGGAGGCCGACGTCCTGCCCACCGCCCGCGAGCTGGGCATCGGCATCACCGCGTACGGCGTGCTCTCGCGCGGCCTGCTCAGCGGCCACTGGAGCGCCGAACGGGAGATCGGCACCACGGACTTCCGCGGCTTCAGCCCGCGCTTCCAGGGCGACAACCTGACCCGCAACCTGGCCCTGGTCGAGGCGCTGCGCTCGGTCGCGGAGGCGAAGGGCGCCACCGTCGCGCAGACCGCCATCGCCTGGGTCGCCTCGCGCGGCGCGGACATCGTGCCGCTGGTCGGCGCCCGCCGCCGCGACCGCCTCGCCGAGGCGCTCGGCTCGCTGGAGATCACCCTCACCGCGGAGGACCTCGCCGCCGTCGAGGCCGCCGTGCCCGAGGGTTCGGCGGCCGGCGACAGGTACGCTGCGGCACAGATGGCGCTCCTCGACAGCGAGCGCTGAGCAGCCGCCGCCGAACGACCCGAAGGACGTCTCCCCGTGGCCACGGACAACGCACTCACCGCCGAGCAGATCCTGAGCGCGGCGGAGGACGTCCTGCGGCGGTTCGGCCCGGCGAAGGCCACCGTGGTCGACATCGCCCGTGCCCTCGGCGTCAGCCACGGCAGCGTGTACCGGCACTTCCCCAGCAAGGCGGCGCTGCGCGAGGCCGTCACCCAGCGCTGGCTGGACCGCGCGCACGACGAACTCGCCGCGATCGCCGCCGAACCGGGCCCGGCGGCCGAGCGGCTGCACCGCTGGCTGGCCACGCTGTTCGCCGCCAAGCGGCAGAAGGCGCTGGAGGACCCGGAGATGTTCGCCACCTACATGACGCTGGTCGGCGAGGTCAGCACCACCGTGGAGGCGCACATCGAGACCCTGGTCGCCCAGATCCGGGCGATCGTCGAGGACGGCGTCCGCCGGGGCGAGTTCCGCGACACCCCGGCCGGGCCGGTGGCCCGCTCGGTCTTCCTGGCCACCGCGCACTTCCACGACCCCGCCCACGCCGCCGAGTGGTCCCGCCCGACGGCAGAGGCCGACTTCGAGGCGCTCTGGTCGCTGCTCCTGGAGGGCCTGCGCGGCCGCTGACGGCGCCCGGCACCGCGTACCGCGGCCCGCCGCCCGCGGAAATCCGCTCGCCCGCCCGGCCCTCCGGCCGCGAGAATGCCGATCACGGTCATTCTCACCCGGAGGGCAACATGCGCGCACCGGCCCCCGCCCTGGACAGCCTGCAGGGCCTCGCCCTCGGCGACGCCTTCGGCGACCGCTGGTTCTCCCCGCGCGTCGACGAGGCCGCCGCCGAGCAGGCCGCCCGCATCCCCCGCCCCGGGCCGTGGAAGTGGACGGACGACACCGCCATGGCCCTGGTCCTCCTCCGGCACCTCGGCCGCCACGGCGGGGTCCACCAGGACGGGCTCGCCCGCGAGTTCGCCGCCGCCTACACCGCCGCGCCGCACCGCAAGTACGGGCCGTCGATGCACCAGGTGATGCGGGCCGTCCAGGCGGGCGCCGACTGGCGGTCCGTCACCACCGCGATGTTCGGCGGCCAGGGCTCGCACGGGAACGGCGCCGCGATGCGGGTCGCCCCGCTCGGCGCCTGGTTCGCGGCGGACCTCGCCGCCGTCGCCGAGCAGGCCGGGCTCTCGGCGCGGACCACCCACAGCCACCCGGAGGCGGAGGCCGGCGCGGTCGCGGTGGCGATCGCCGCCGCCCTCGCCGCCCGCAGCCGGGGCTCGGCCGCACCCGGCCGGGCCGAGTTCCTCCAGGAGGTCGCCGGGCACCTGCCGGAGAGCGACGTCCGGTCCGGCCTGCGCACGGCCGCCCGCTTCCCGGCCGGCACCACCGTCCGGCACGCGGCCGTCGTACTCGGCTCCGGCGCCGGGCTCTCCGCCCAGGACACCGTGCCGTTCGCCCTCTGGTCGGCCGCCGGCGCGCTCGACTCCCTCCCCGACGCCATCTGGGAGACCCTCGGCGGCTGGGGCGACATGGACACCACCTGCGCCATTGCCGCCGGCGTGGTCGCCGCCCGCACCGGCCTCGCCGACGTCCCCGCCACCTGGCTGGAGGCCCGCGAGGACCTCCCGGCCTGGGCAGCGCCGCAGCCCTGACGGCGGGTCGGCGGTCATGGCACCTGCCGGGCTGTGCCGGCGGGGCCAGGGCTTGTCTGCTGGCGGGCCCGAAGCGTCCGACCCATCGTGTCCGGCGGGCAGGTGATAGAGACCGGCGCCCAGAAAGGGGATAATCGGGCCATGGACTTCGCTTCGCCGATGGAGAGCCGACGGACGCAGCTGGCCGCCCGCCTTCCGGACGCGCTGGACGATCTGACCGGACCGGTAGCCGGTGAGGTCGAGCTGCCGCTGCACCTGGCCTGGTCCGGGTTGCGGCGGTTCGATCTGGGGCGGCCACGGCTGCGGATGGGCATGTACCGGATCGTGATCACGGAGGGCATGCAGGAGGACCTCGTCCGGTTCCTCAACGCCCAGGTGCTGGTCGAGCTGTGGCCGGTGCTGCGCACCCTGGTGGGTCCGGCGGTCCGGCAGGTCTGGGAGGCTTCCTTCCCCGACCTGGCAGTTGCCGCCGCACGATCCTCCGCCGCGTGAGGCTCACGCCACTGCACCGCCGACTGCTGACGGATGTCTTCGCGGTCGGCGCCCCGTATGCGCTGGTGCTCACGGGCGGGTACGCGGTGCAGGCGCACGGACTGGCGGACCGGCTCAGCCAAGATCTGGACGTGGCCACCGAGCACCCTGCCGACATGATTGAGATCGCCACCGCGCTGTCCGAGGGGCTCGTGGCACGCGGCTGGTTGGTGCGTGCGGTCGAAGTGGTCCCGCTGTCCGCCCGGTTGGTGGTGACGGACCCCTCGACCGGAGAGGCCTGCGAGGTCGACGTCCTCAAGGAAGTCCTGTGGCGGCCCGCCGTCCAGCTCGAACCAGGCCCGGTCCTGGCCATTGAGGACGTCGTCGGGACCAAGGTCCGGGCGCTTGCCGATCGCGGCTACGCCCGCGACCTCATCGACGTCCGGGCTGCAGCCCACCGGTTCGAACGCGACCAACTGGAGGCATTCGGCCGGCGGCACGCGCGCGACCACTTCGACCTCACCGAACTGCACTTCCGGTTGTCCGGCGCCGATTGGATCGACGACGAGGAGTTCTTGGCCTACGGCCTGGACGAGAACGACATCGCTGAGCTTCGGGAATGGGCGAAGGCGTGGGCCGACGACCTGGACCGCCGGCTGTCCGCACCGGACGACGACTCCGCCGACTGAGCCCGGCGTTCCTGTCCGGCCCCTTCCTGCCAGGGTGTCGGCGGCGGTGCATAGCCTGCCGGCATGGCAGACGACGACCGCATCCTCCCCGCCGCCCTCGCCGAGGTGGCCGGTATCGGCTTCGACTTCGACGAGGGCGAGGGGGTGGACTTCGAGCCCTACGACGCCTTCCTGGGTGCCGACGAAACCACGGACTGGTTGCGCGCCTGGACGGGCAACCCCGAGGTGGACGGGGACGCCTTCCGGGTCTTCGGGCAGGACGGCACCGGCGGCTACGGTGCGGTCTGGCTGGCGCACCCGGGCCGGCCGCTGGCCGAGCAGCCGGTGGTGTTCCTCGGTTCGGAGGGCGAGACCGGGGTGGTCGCCTGCGACCTGGCCTCGTACCTGTGGCTGCTCGCGAACGGCTCCGGCCCGCGCGAGGCGGTCGAGTACCCGGGGCTGGAGGCCCGCCCGAACGCGGAGTTGGCCGCCGTCGCGGAGCGCTGGGCGCCGGGCGCCCGCCGTCCGGCCGCCGAGGTGGTCGCGGAGGCCGCCCGGCGGCACCCGGACTTCGAGGAGACGGTCTTCGAGCTCTGCCGCTGAGCGGCTCCCGACGAACGGAAGCCGCCGACCGCTGTGGGGAAGCGGTCGGCGGCCGTCGGGTGCGGCGTGCTGCGGTGTCAGGCGACGGTGCAGGTGGAGCCGTTCAGGGTGAAGGCGGTCGGGGACGGGTTGGCGGAGCCGTAGGTGGCCTGGAAACCGAAGGCGGTGGAGGCGCCGGCGGCCAGCGAACCGTTGTAGCCGAGGTCGGTGGCGGTGACCGCGGTGCCGGTCTGCGTCACCTTGGCGTTCCAGGCGCTGGTGACCTTCTGGTCGCCGGAGAAGGTCCACTTGAGCGCCCAGCCGCCGATCGCGGCGGTGCCGGTGTTCTTGACCGACACGTCGGCCGTGAAGCCGCCCGTCCAGGAGTTGGCCCGGTAGGTGACCGCGCAGGAGGCCGTACCGGTCGGCGGCTGCGAGGTCGGGGGCTGCGACGTGGGCGGCTGGGAGGTCGGCGGGGTGCTCGGGTCGGCGGCGTTCTGCGCCAGCTGGTAGGCGATGTCGGGCACGAAGGTGCCGGCGGCGGCCGCGCAGCCGTCGGCCTCGCCCGGCGGCTTCACCCACAGGAAGGCGTCGATGGCGGCGTCGCCGGTGGCGGCCGTCGGGTAGTTGCCGATCTTCCGGCCGGAGGGGTCGCACCAGACTCCGCCCGCGGGCCCGTTGCCGTTGCGGCTGGTGTCGATCACGGCGTGCAGGTTGGCCGGGTTGCCGAGTGCGGAGAGCACGGACTTGGCGTAACCGACCTCGCCCGAGGTGGTGTTGAAGTTCGAGACGTTGGTGAAGAAGCCGTCCGCGTTGGCGATGCCGGCGCTGCGCAGCCGGTTGGCCTGCTCGGAGGCGCTGTTCCAGGTGGAGTGGCCGCCGTCGAGGTAGACCTTGGCGTTGGGCGCGGCCGCGTGGATGGCGGCGCCGGCCCGGGAGAGCGAGGCGAAGCGGTCGGCCTGCTGCTGGGCGGAGAGGCAGGTGGTCAGGGCGATCGAGTCGGGCTCCAGGACGACCACCGAGCGCCCGCTGCCCAGTCCGGCCGCGAACTTGGTGACCCAGGCGTCGTACGCGGCCAGGTCGGGCGCGCCGCCGGCGGAGGCGCCGCCGCAGTCGCGGTTGGGGATCTCGTAGACCACGAGCACCGGCACCTGGCCGGCCGAGGCGGCGGCGGAGGTGATCGCGCGGACGTCCGAGGTCACGGTGTCCGGCTTGTAGTCGGCGAACCAGATGCCCTGCGACTGACTGGCGATCCGCTTGGAGATCACCTGTGTCCGGGAGTCGTTGGGGTTGGCGGCGACCCACTTGACGACCTGGGAGGCCGGGTCCTTCCAGAACCGGGTGTCCGCCGGGAGGCTGCCCTGCACGGCGGCGCCTGCTCCGGTCTGGGTGCCGGCCAGGACGGCGGTGGCGACGGCGCCCGCGGCCAGGGCGAGGGCGGCGGCCCGTCGGTCACCGTGGGGGGTGCGCACTGTTGGTCCTCCGCGTGCTCTCGGGTGGGAGAGGATGGGACGGCCGACGGGTATGGGAGCGCTCCCGCACGGCCGCGGCCGATCGTAGCCGCGCGGGCGGCTGAGGGAAATCCCTTGTGCAGAAGGAAGTTTCGACACTGTTCGACGATTGCTACCAAGCCCATGGTGGGAGCGCTCCCGAAGCGAAGGAGAAGACTCCGGAATCGGCGGGCCCGGGGTCGGGCCCGCCGCGCGGCCGGTCAGTCCCGCGAGTTGCCGAACAGGAGGCGGTACGCGATCAGCAGCACCAGGGCGCCGCCGATCGCCGACACCCAGGTGGCCAGGTCGAAGAACTCCTTGGCCACCGGGCGGTGCAGCACGGTCGACGAGATCCAGCCGCCGACGAACGAGCCGGCTATGCCGATCAGTGTGGTCACGACGAGGCCGCCCGGGTCGCGCCCGGGCAGCAGGAACTTGGCGATGGCCCCGGCGATCAGGCCGAGGACGATCCAGCTGATGAAACCCATACCTGTCTCCTTGCCCTCCGGGGTCCAACGCCGAACCGCGGTGATCCGAGGGACGCCACGGGCGGCACCGCCGGTTCCCGTCCGCGCACCCCGCCCGGCCCGGCCGGCCGCCCGGCGCCCCACCGTGACCCGGCCCGCCGCGGTGTGGGAGAGTCGGCGGCCCGGGGCTCGCCGGGCCCGACCCGAGGAGGCGCCGATGACCGCAGGCCCGCAGGCCGGCCGGGTGCTGGTGGTGGACGACGACGCGGCGATCCGGCGCTCCCTGCAGCGGGGCCTGCGGCTGAGCGGCTTCACCGTGGCCGTCGCCGAGGACGGCGAGTCGGCCCTCCGACTGGCCTCCGCCGAACCCCCCGACGTGCTGGTCCTCGACGTGTCGATGCCCGGCCTCAGCGGCACCGACGTGTGCCGGGCGCTGCGCGCCCGCGGCGACGACACCCCCGTGCTGATGCTCTCCGCGATGGACGAACTCGCCGACCGCGTCGCCGGACTGCAGGCCGGCGCGGACGACTACCTGGTGAAGCCCTTCGCCCTGGAGGAGCTGGTGCTGCGGCTGCACGCCCTGCTCCGCCGCCGGCCCGCCCCGCCCTCCGACGTGCTGCGCGCCGGGCCGCTGACGGTCAGCCCCGCCACCCGCCAGGTGCACTGGGAGGGCGCCGAAGTCCAGCTCACCCGGCGCGAGTTCGAGCTCCTCGCGCAGCTCGTCCGGAACGCCGGCCTGGTGCTCACCCGGGACCAGCTCCTCGACCGGGTCTGGGGCTACGACTTCGACGTCCGCAGCGACGCCGTCGACACCTTCGTCAGCTACCTGCGCCGCAAGCTGGAGGACGGCGGGCGGCCGCGGCTGATCCACACCGTGCGCGGGGTCGGCTTCGTCCTGCGCGCACCGGCCGACGGGAGCGCCCGGTGAAGCTCTCCACCCGGATCGCGCTGTCGGTGACCGTGCTGGTGCCGCTGCTGGTGCTGGCGGCCGGGCTGCTGCTGCTCGGCCTCGTCCACCGCGACCTGCTGCGCCAGCAGGACGACCTGCTGCGGGCCCGGGCGGCGGCCGTCCTGCCCAGCGCCCGGACCCTGCTGGCCGCGGACGCGCGCAACCGGCCGAAGGCCGAACAGAACCAGCAGCGCAAGGTCCTCGACGGCGCACTGGACTCCGGTGTCCGGCTGACCGGCGCCGACGGCGCGGTACGGCTGGCGGTGGGCCCGCAGCCCGCCGAGTCGGTGCCGCTGCCGGCGGCCGGCGGCGGCCCGGCCACCGTCCGGGACGCCGGGCGGGCCTGGCGGGTGCTGGCCGTCCCGGTGAACGGCGCGAACCGGGGCACGCTGTGGCTGGTGGAACCGTCCACGGCGGTCGACCCGCAGGTGAAGGCCGTCCGCCGACGGGTGCTGCTGGTGGCCCTGCTGGCCGCCCCGGTCGCCGGGCTGCTGGCCTTCGGACTGGCCGGGCGGGCCACCGGCTCGCTGCGCCGGCTCAGCGGCAGGGCGGCCGCTCTCGACCCGCGCACCGGCGCCGGCTCGCTGGAGCACCACCGCAGCGGCGTCACCGAGGTCGACGAACTCGCCGCGGCCCTCTCGCTGCTGCTCGCCCGCTACGACGAACAGGCCGCCCGCACCGCCCAGGCGCTGGACACCGCGCGGTCGTTCTCCTCGGCCGCCTCGCACGAACTGCGCACCCCGCTGACCGCGATGCGCACCAACCTCGACGTGCTGGCCGCCCACCCCGGCCTGGACGCCGCCGAACGGGCCGAGATCGTCTCCGAACTGGCCGCCGACCACGCCCGGCTGGAGGACGTGCTGAGCGCCCTGCGGTCCCTCGCCGTCGGCGACCTGGTGGAGCTCTCCGCCTTCGCCGCCCTCGACCTGGGCGACCTGGTGGAGGCGGCCGCAGCGGAGGCCGTCCGGCGCCACCCGGAGGCCGCCGTCGAGGTCGAAGCCGCCTCCGGGGTCAGGGTGTTCGGCTGGGAGGCCGGGCTGCGCATCCTGCTGGCCAACCTCCTCGGCAATGCCGCGGTGCACGGCCGGACGGGCGGCGGACCGGCCCGGATCGCCGTCCGGCTGCGGGCCGGGCGCAGCGGCTCGGCGGTGCTCACCGTGGACGACTCCGGGCCGGGCGTGCCGCCGGCCGAGCGGACGGCGGTCTTCCAGCGCTTCCACCGCCGCCCGGGCAGCCCGGGCTCCGGCCTGGGGCTGACCCTGGTGGCGCAGCAGGTGGCGCTGCACCGCGGCACGGTGGCCGTCACCGAGGGCCCGGGCGGCGCCGGCAGCCGCTTCGAGGTGCGGCTGCCGCTGCTGCGCCCGGAGGCGCCGACCCTGGTGCTGCCGGCCCGCCGCGACTGGATCAGCGGCTGACCCGGACGGCGCCGCGGGGGCACCGGAGCGTCCCCGGACATGGGGATCCTGCGGTCACAGGGTTTCCACAAGAAGGCGTCCTACGCTCGCCGGCGTCCGATCCCACAGGTATCCGGAGGAGAGACCGCCATGCCCCTGAACCGCAAGGCCGCCGCGCTCGGGGCCCTCGCCCTGGCAGGTTCCGTGCTTGCGGGCGCCACCCCCGCGCAGGCCGCCGCCACGCCGAAGGGCGACGGCGCCAAGGTGATCTGCAAGCGCCTGCCGGCCGCCCAGGCCCGTATCGACAAAGCGCTGAAGCGGCTGAACGGCGACGCCACGGTCGCCGGCTCCGTGGCACGGCTGGAGAAGCGGGTGGCCGAGGCCAAGGCCGCCGGCCACACGGAGGTGTACACGTTCCTCAACGACCGTCTGGACTTCCGCAAGACCCTGGTGCCGACCCTGGTGCTGCGGCAGAACGACCTGAAGGCGGTCGCCGACTGGTGCGCCAAGCAGCCGTCGTCCTCGGCGGGGTCGAAGTGAGCCGCCGGGCCGGTGCCGCCGTCGCGGCGCTCGCCGCGGCCGCCGCCCTGCTGCTGACGGGCTGCGGGCCGCACGGGGACGGTGCCGGCAAGGCCGTGCAGTCCCAGCAGGACGACGGCACGCAGCAGATGCAGCAGAAGCTGGACGCCGCGGAGAGCGCCGCCGCCCAGGCCGACACGGATGCCACGCAGAACAACTGACGACGAGTCGTGGAAGCGGCCCGTCCCGGACGATCCCGGGGCGGGCCGCTCCCGTGTGCCCGCCGATCGGGGCACCCCTGCCTCCCGTCTGCCGGACGCGGCTTGACGCGGCCCGCTCGCGTCGTGAACGATCGGCGCATGAAGCCCGGCACCTCCCTGGTCTGCCGCCTGCACGTCGATCTGCGACGCCAGGCGAGCGACATGTGTGCCTGCTGACGGTTCCGTTCCGCCCCGTGCCGTTCTCCGGGGCGGGTGCCTGATCCGTTCGGCACCCGCCGGGACCGTCCGCTCCTGAAGCCCTCCATCCTTCGGCCTGTGCACCGCTGTGCCCGTGTGCGCCGGCCGCCCCTCCGGTCATCCGAGGACGTTCCATGAGCCTGGACTTCGCCGCACCCGCAGCCGTACCCGCAACCCCGACCGCACCCGCAGGCGATCCCGCCGGCGGGGTGTCCCGTCCGCTGTCGCCGAACGCCCTGCGGGCGATCGTCCGCGATCTCGCCGAGCAGCCCGACCGGTGGATCCACCGGGTGCGGCTCGCCACCGGGGAGCGCTGGTACGAGCGCCTGGAGAGCGCCGAGGACCACGAGGTCTGGCTGATCAGCTGGCTGCCCGGGCAGTCCACCGGGTTCCACGACCACGGCGGTTCGCGCGGTGCGTTCGCCGTGGCCCTGGGCGAGGTGGAGGAGCTGTCGCTGGGCGGCCCGCAGGACGGGCTGCTGATCCGCCGGGTGGCCTCGGGGGCGGTCCGGGCGTTCGGCGCGGAGTACCTGCACGACGTCCGCAACACCTCGTCCGGGCCGGCCGTGACGATCCATGCGTACTCGCCGCCGCTGAGCGGGATGACGCGCTACGAACTGCGGGCCGGCGGCCTGGTCCGCACCGCAGAGGAAGGGCCGGAGCAGTGGTGACGACGATCGAGGACCTGGTGGCCCGCTCCCGCGCCGGGGTGCACCGGCCCGGCCCGGCGGAGGCGTACGCGGCGGTGGCCGGGGGCGCGCTGCTGGTGGACATCCGGCCGGTGGCGCAGCGGGCCCGCGAGGGCGGCATCCCCGGTGCGCTGGTGATCGAGCGGAACGTGCTGGAGTGGCGGCTCGATCCGGCGGGCAGCCACCGCATCCCGGAGGCGTCGGACCACGGGGTGCACTGGATCGTGGTCTGCTCCGAGGGGTACGCCTCCAGCCTGGCGGCCGCGAGCCTGCGTGAACTCGGACTTCACCGGGCGACCGACCTGGACGGCGGCTTCGTCGCCTGGGCCGCCGCCGGCCTGCCCACCCTTTCGGCCGACGGGGGTTTGACCTGACGTTTCCCCGGGGACCCGATCAGGTGTTCGTTTGTCACATCCGCATCACCCGTTTCCACCTCACTACTCGTCAGGCTGCAGAGAACCACACGTGATCACATTCGAGGGCGCCGGCAAGCGCCATCCGGACGGCACCGTGGCCGTCGAGGGCCTGGACCTCGACGTCCCGGCCGGCCGAATAACCGTCCTGGTCGGCCCGTCCGGCTGCGGCAAGACCACCATCCTGCGGATGGTCAACCGGATGGTCGAGCCGACCGCCGGCCGGGTTCTGCTGGACGGCGCCGACGTGGCCGGGCTGAACGCCGCCCGGCTGCGCCGCGGCATCGGCTACGTCATCCAGCAGGCCGGGCTGTTCCCGCACCGCCGGGTGCTGGACAACATCGCCACCGTGCCCCGGCTGCTCGGCTGGGACCGCAGGAAGGCCCGGGCCCGCGCCGCCGAACTCCTGGAACTGGTGGGCCTGCCCCCGGAGACCGCCCGCCGCTACCCCTTCCAGCTCTCCGGCGGCCAGCAGCAGCGGGTCGGCGTCGCACGGGCGCTCGCCGCCGACCCGCCGGTGCTGCTGATGGACGAGCCGTTCAGCGCGGTCGACCCGGTCGTCCGGGCCGGGTTGCAGGAGGAACTGCTCAGGCTGCAGTCCGAGTTGAACAAGACCGTGCTCTTCGTGACGCACGACATCGAGGAGGCCGTCCGGCTCGGCGACCGGGTGGTGGTGCTCCGCGAGCACGGCCGGATCGCCCAGCACGCGGACCCGCACACCCTGCTGACCGCACCCGCGGACGACGGCGTGGCCGCCTTCCTCGGCCGGGACCGCGGCCTGCGCGGCCTCGGCCTGCGCCCGGCCGCCGGCGTGGCCCTGCTGCCCGCAGGCGGCGAACAGCACGGCTGGCGGCTCGCCCTGGACGGCCACGGCCGGCCGGAGGCCTGGGTGCGCGGGGGCGAACGGCGGCCCGCCCCGGTGTTCGCCCCCGCCACCGACAGCCTGCGCGCCGCACTGGACGCCGCCGTGCTCTCCCCCGCCGGCGCCGCCGTCGCGGTGGACGCCGCCGGCCGGGCCACCGGCCTGGCCACCCGGGCCGCCGTCCTCGCCGCTCTCGGCCCCCACAGCGAGGAGCCGTCCGGTGGACGGTGAACCGCTCGTCCGCAGGCAGTGGATCCTCGACCACCTCGGCTACCTGCGCGACCTGACGCTGGACCACGCGGTGATCTCGCTCGTCCCGGTGCTGATCGCGCTGGCCGCCGCCGTCCCGCTCGGCCTCGCCTGCGCCCGGCTGCCCAGGCTCTACCAGCCGCTCGCCGCGGTCTTCAACGTGGTCTACGCGCTGCCCGCGCTCGCCGTCTTCGTGGTGCTCATCCCGTACACCGGGCTGGCCACCCGGGCCACCGTCATGGTGCCGCTGACCTGCTACGCCCTGGCCGTCCTGCTGCCGGCCACGGTGGACGGGCTGCGGGCCGTACCGGAGGACGTCCGGCAGGCGGCCACCGCGCTCGGCTACGGACCGTGGCGCCGACTGGCCGCGGTCGAACTGCCCGCCGCCGTGCCGTACCTGGTGGCCGGCGTCCGGGTGGCCGCGGTCTCCTCCATCTCGCTGGCCGCGGTCGGTGCCCTGATCGGCCGCGGCGGCCTCGGCTACCTCTTCGTCGACGGCTTCCAGCGGACCTTCCCGACCCCGATCGTCGCCGGAATCGCCCTCGTCGCCCTGCTCGCGCTCGCCACCGACCTGCTGCTCGTGCTCGCCCGCAGGCTGCTCGCCCCCTGGGCCGCCGGAGGTGCCCGGTGAACTGGCTCGGCTGGCTCCAGACCTTCTTCACCGCCCCCGCCCGGCAGAGCGGCCCGGACGCGATCGGCCACCGGATCGCCGAACACCTGGTGTTCTGCGGGGAGGCCCTGCTGTGGGCCGCCGTGCTCGCCGTCCCGCTCGGGCTGCTGATCGGGTACACCGGCCGCGGGGCCTTCGTGGTCACCGCGCTCACCGGCACCGCCCGCGCCCTGCCCACCCTCGGCCTGGTGACGCTGGCCGTGCTGCTCGCCGGGGTCGGCGACACCGCCGTGCTCGTCCCGCTGGTGGCACTGGCCGCGCCGCCGCTGCTGGTGGCCGCCGCCGAGGGCGTCCGCGGCACCGACCCGACCGTCCGCGACGCCGCGCTCGGCATCGGGCTGACCCACCGCCAGGTGCTGTGGCAGGTCTGCCTGCCCGCCGCCCTCCCCACCCTGCTCGCCGGGCTGCGCACCGCCGCCGTGCAGACCATCGCCACCGCCACCGTCGCCGCCTACGTGGGCCTCGGCGGCCTCGGCCGGTACGTGGTCGACGGGCTGGCAACCCGTGACTACCCGGCCACCGTCGGCGGCGCCCTGCTGGTCGTCCTGCTGGCCGTCGCCGCGCAGCTGCTCTTCGCCCCGCTGATCCGCCGCTCGCTCCCGCCGGGGGCGCGCACCCGCCGTACCGTCCGACCGAAGGAAACCCCATGACGACCCGCCTGGTCCGAACCCTCGCCGCAGCCGCCCTCGTGCTGGGTGCGGCGGCCTGCTCCTCCTCCGGCGGCGACCCGCTCGCCGCGGACGGCGGCGCATCCAAGCCCGCCGGCTCGAAGACCGTGGTCGTCGGCTCCGCCAACTTCCCGGAGAACGTGCTGCTCGCCTCGATCTACTCGCAGGCCCTCAAGGCCAAGGGCGTCAAGGTCGAGGAGAAGTTCAACATCGGCAGCCGCGAGGTGCTGTACGGGCAGCTGAAGAGCGGCAGCCTGACCGTGCTGCCCGAGTACAACGGCGCCCTGCTCGGCTACCTCGATCCCAAGAGCACCGCCGCCGGCACCGAGGCCGTCGACGCCGAGCTGCAGCAGAAGCTGCCCGCCGAACTCGCCCTGCTGGACCCGGCCTCCGCCGAGGACAAGGACTCGCTGACGGTCAGCAAGGAGACCGCCGAGCGGCTGAAGCTCACCTCCGTGGCGGACCTGGCCGGCAAGGCCGGCGAGCTGGTGATCGGCGGACCGCCGGAGTTCAAGTCCCGCCGCGAGCAGCAGTTCAAGGACGTGTACGGGCTGACCTTCAAGGAGTGGAAGCCGACCGGCGACACCACCGCCAACGCGCTCAAGGACGGCACCGTGCAGGTCGGCAACGTCTTCACCACCGACCCGCGGATCGTCCAGCTCGGGCTCGTCCCGCTCGCAGACCCGAAGAACGTGTTCAGCGTGCAGAACGTCGTCCCGCTGGTGAACAAGGCCGGGGTGGACGCCACCGCCACGGCCGCCCTCAACGCCGTCTCCGCCAAGCTGGACACCGCCGGGCTCACCGCCCTGATGAAGCGCGTGGCCGTCGACAAGGAGGATCCGTCCGCCGTGGCCAAGGACTGGCTGAAGTCCAACGGTCTGGGCTGACCGCCCGCACCGCCGCCGCCGGAAATCCCGGTGACCGGCGCCCGGGCGGACGATCATGATGTTCGGCATGACCGACGACACCGTGACCGTCCGCCCGGAGATCCTCGACTACTACAACCGCGGCGCCGAGCAGGGCCGGCTGCGACGCGCCCACAACCGGCTGGAGTTCTGGCGCACCCAGGACGTGCTGCGCCGCCTGCTCGGACCGGCCCCGCAGCGGGTGCTGGACGTCGGCGGCGGCGCCGGCGTGCACGCCCAGTGGCTCGCCGCCGACGGCCACCGGGTCGACCTCGTCGACCCGGTACCGCTGCACGTCGAACAGGCCTCCGCGCTGCCCGGTGTCCGGGCCGCCCTGGGCGACGCCCGCGCGCTCGGGGCCGCCGACGGCTCGTACGACACCGTGCTGCTGCTCGGGCCGCTCTACCACCTCACCGAGCGGGCCGACCGGCTGCGGGCGCTCGCCGAGGCACGGCGGGTGTGCCGGCCCGGCGGCCTGGTGGTCGCCGCCACCATCAACCGGTTCGCCGGCCTGCACGACCAGCTGCGGGTGGAACGCTACTTCGAGCCCGGCCCGCGCGCCGCGACCGACGCCTGCGCGGCCACCGGCCTGCTCGCCTCCACCCCGGACGACCCGCTGTTCACCACCGCCTGGTTCCACCACCCGACCGACGTCCTCGACGAGTTCGCCGCCGCCGGCCTGGCGGGCGCGCGACAGTACGGGCTGGAGGGCGCCGTCTGGCTGATGGGCGGGGTCAACGACTGGCTGGACGACCCGGAGCGCCGCGCCACCGTGCTCGCCGCGCTGCGCACCACCGAGTCGGAGCCCTCGCTGCTCGGCGTCAGCGGCCACCTGCTGACCGCGGCGACCGTCCCGAGCTGACGGGTTGCACCGGTAGGACCGTCAGCTCATAGGATCGCGCGCATGACTGACGGGCGGGGCACGGTGCGGGAATGGGGCGGGCCGACGGGTGCGGGCGAGCCTGACTGGGCGGCCATGGCCGCCCAGCACGAACGGGAGGTCAAGCGCCGCAAGCAGCTGCAGATCATCGGCGGCATGGTCGCCGCCACCCTGGTGGTCGGCGGGATCACGGCCACCGCGGTCGGGCTCGCCGGCGACTCCGACAAGGGCGGTGCACCGGCCACCGCAGCCTCCGGCACCCCGTCCACCGGCGGCCCCGCAGCGGAACCGGTGGAGGTCCTGACGAGCAGCTCCACCGCACCCTCCCCGTCGCCGTCCGCCTCGGCCTCCGCCTCTGGCGGCGCCTCCGCCCGACCGAGCGGCAGCGCCGGTGGCCGCACCTCGGCAAGCGCATCCGCCCCGGCCGACCCGCTGACGCTCATCTCCTCGGCCGCCACCGACACCGCCCCGCTCGACCCGGCCAAGCTCTTCCCCGCGACCGCCACCGTCGACGGCCGCACCTGGACCAGGCTGGCCACCGCCGTCACCGACCCCTGCTGGAAGGCCACCACCGGCGGCCTCGGCGACGTCCTCGCCGCCCACGGCTGCCGCAGCATCCTCCGCGCCACCTACACCTCCGGCAGCAGCGCGGTGACCGTCGGCATCGCCGTCCACGACAGCAAGGCCGACGCCGACGCCGTGGCCGGCTCCCACCGCGGCCAGGTGCAGGGCCTCGTCCCGGCCGGCAACACCTCGTACTGCACCAGCGCGGGCTGCGCCAACACCCATGCGGCAGTGGGCCGGTACGGCATCTACACGGTGGCCGGCACGGTGAAGCCCGGCGGCAACGCCCAGGACGCGGTGGCAACCGCCGCCCAGCCCGACTTCGCAGCCCGCACCCGCACCACCCTCCTGGCCCGCGGCCGCCGCTGACGCCCCGGTCCGATTCAGGGCCAGGCAAACCCATAGGGCCAGCCCATAGGGGCGCGGGGAACTGCGCAATGTGAGTGCGGTCAACATGTCGAACAAGGGCACCACTGGTCAGCCCTGATCGCAACGTTGGCCACATCCCGATTGCGCAGTTCCCCGCACCCCTATGGGCTGGCCCTATGCAGTCGCTCCTGAAGGCTGGTCCCAGGGCCGGCAGAGCAGCACGAACGCCCCCAGCGACAGCACCGCGCAGGCCAGCACCACGCTGCCCAGCAGCACCGCGGAGGGCTGTCCGCCGGCACTGCTCAGCGGGGCCACCACTGCCCCGCAGAGGAAGCTGCCGAGGCCCAGCATCGCCGAGGCGGAGCCGGCCGCGTGCGGGGCCATGGTGAGGGCCTGCGCGGCCGAGTTGGGCCCGACCATGCCCATCGAGGCCATCAGCAGGCACATCGCCGGGCAGACCGCGGCCAGCCCGAGGTCCCACACCCCGGCGAAGAGGGTCAGGGCGAGGCCGGCCGTGACGGCGGCGAGCAGTCCGAGCAGCATCAGCGAGGTCGGCCGCAGCCGGGTGACCAGTACCCGGCCGTTGAGCTGGGTGGAGGCCATCAGGGCGATCGAGTTCACCGCGAACAGCAGGCTGTAGGTCTGCGGCGAGACCCGGTAGACCTCCTGCAGGACGGTGGAGGAGCCGCTGACGTAGGCGAAGAGGGCGCCGAAGGCGAAGGTGCTGGTGAGGACGTAGCCGAGGAAGCGGCGCTCGCGCAGCAGGCCGCCGATGGCGCGCAGCGTGGTGGCGAGGCCGCCGCGGTGGCGCCGTTCCGGGGGCAGCGACTCGTGCAGGACGGCGGCCGCGAGCAGGGTGAGCACGGCGCCGAGGCCGGCGAGCACGGCGAAGGTGCCGCGCCAGTCGGTGACGTGCAGCAGTTGGGCGCCGAGGACGGGTGCGACGATCGGGGCGAGGCCGGAGATCATCGCCAGCGAGGCCATGAAGCGGATCATCGCGACGCCCTCGTACCGGTCGCGGGCGATCGCGCGGGCGATCACCAGGCCGGCCGCCCCGGCCGCGCCCTGGGCGAAGCGAGCGGCCACCAGCACCGACACGCTGGGGGCGAGCGCGCAGACCAGGGTGGCCAGCGCGTACACCGCCATGCCGGCGAGCAGCGGGCGGCGGCGGCCGTGCCGGTCGCTCAGCGGACCGAACACCAGCTGGCCCGCGGCCATGCCGAACATCGATCCGGTGAGCGTGAGTTGGACGGCCGGCGCGGTGGAGTGCAGGTCCGCGGTGAGGGCGGGCAGGGCCGGCAGGTAGAGGTCGGTGGTGAAGGGCCCGAGCGCGACCAGGCCGCCCAGTGCGGCGACGGTGGCCCGGCCGGGCGGCGCGGCGGCGGCTGCGGTGCCGGCGGCAGCGGTGGTGGACCGCTCGCCGCCGGCGTCGACGCTCGGGCCTGCCATGGAGCTCCTCGGGGTCGTCGGACGCGGTCGGCCGCGGGTGCCGGGACTCGTACCGTAACCCGCGGTGCGGGGCTCAGGCTCGGGCACCGTCCGGCCGGTCGGCGGCACCGAAGGTGCGGACCACCTCGATGGTGCCGACGATGTGACGGTTGAACTCCTCCAGTTCCTCGGCGGGCACCCAGAGTTCGAGGATGGTCTCGCCACCGGCCTGCCGGACGGGGAAGCGCTCCAGGTAGGCGGTGTCGACCTCGAACCGGGTGACGTAGCCGGCGCCCGAGGCGGGCACGTTCCAGTCCCGTGCGATGCGGATCGCGTAGTCCTCGTTGAGCACGGGGTAGAAGATCGGCTGCTCGGGCAGCCGGGGCGGCCAGGCACGCCGTCCCGAGGCCTCGACGAGCGCGAGTTCCTCGGGCCCGGTCGGGCGCCAGAGGGTGGTGGTCGTTCGCATGGCGCACCACCCTAGGCGGGACGGCGCGGCGGCGGCGACGCCTTTTCGGCCGTCCGAAAGCGGGCTGCCCAGGGCGGGAACGGCGGACGGCCGGTGCCGGGGTGTCCCCGCGGCACCGGCCGTCCGGTTCGAGGTACGTCCTCGCGACTACGCCTGCGAGCGGCGGCGGGCCGCCAGCAGCGCGGCGCCGCCGAGCGGCGCCTCGGTGCCGGTCGACGCGAGCCGGTGGGTGGTCGAGCCGGTGCCGCCCGCGGTGGTGCCGTTCCCGGTGTCGGAGACGGGGGTGACGGTGGTACCGCCGGTGCCGGTCTGCGTCCCGCCGGTGCCGCCCTGGCCGGCCGCGGCCTTGTCCTTGGCCTCGGCCTCGGCCAGGCCCTTGGTCAGGAACTCGATGAGCGCCTCGTGGGTGCCGGCCGCCAGTGCGGCGAGGGCGGCCTTCTTCACCTCGGGGCCGCCGGACTCGGCCAGCTGGGAGACCTTGAGCCGGTCGTCGGCGTACCGGATCGAGGGCAGCTTGGCGAGGAACTCCTCGATGTCCGCGTCGCTGCCGTTCAGCGCCTTGAGGGCGGCCTCGCGCAGGTACTGGCTGTTCTTCGGGGCGGAGATCAGCTGGACGAGCTTGACCCGGTTGTCCTGCGCCCGAAGCCTGGGGAAGTCCACGGTGAGGAAGTGCCGGCGGTCCTCCGGGGTGCCGGCGAGGGCCTTGGTGGCGGCCTCGCGGACACCGCGGCCGGTGTTCGGGCCGGCCGGCAGGCCCTCGGCCATCGCCGGCGCGGCGCCGAATGCGGCGGGCGCGGACACCGCGGCCACGAAAACGGCAGCGGCCAGCGAACGACGGATGCTCACGAATACCGCCGGGGAGACGGTCTGACGTCGTGCCATCACTGCGGATCTTCACACGGTGAGGCGCGAGTGATCGTATAGCGATCATCCTGGGCGTTGGCGAACCGATTCTTCACAGCGGACCGGGCGGACCGCGGCGCGGCGGCGCCCTTTTCCGTCTTCAACTTCCCTTAAGGCACGCCCTCTTGATGTGCACACGGTCGCCTGCTTTGCTGGGCGCCCGCGGTTAGGAAACTTTCCTGATGATCTGCGGCATCCCGCCACGAACGGAGGACCATGCCCTCGCACGCCCTGAAGCGCGGCCCCGCCCGCCCCCTGCTCGCGCTCGCCACCGCCACCGCCCTGACCGCCGGGGCGTTCGCCCTGGCGCCGGCGGGCCAGGCGGCCGTCGCCGACCCGGTCGGCCTCAACGCCCCGTACGAGTACCTGGGTTGGGGCAGCCCGCAGAAGCCGACCGACGTCATGGCGGCCACCGGGGTCAAGCAGTTCACGCTGGCCTTCATGCTCAGCGACGGCGGCTGCAACCCCAAGTGGGACGGCACCCGCCCGCTCACCGGCGGCAGCGACCAGAGCGCGATCAACGCGATCCGGGCGGCCGGCGGCGACGTGGTGGTCTCGTTCGGCGGCTGGAGCGGCGCCAAGCTCGGCGAGAAGTGCAGCTCGGCGAGCGCCCTGGCCGCCGCGTACCAGAAGGTGATCGACGCCTACAAGCTGAAGGCGATCGACGTCGACATAGAGAACACCGAGGTCGCCAGTGCCGCCGTCCGACAGCGGGTGGTCTCGGCGCTGAAGACCGTCGAGAGCAGGAACCCGGGCATCCGCACCTACCTGACCTTCGGCACCACGCCGACCGGGCCGGACGCCAACGGCCTGGACCTGATCAAGCGGGGCGCCGCGAGCGGGCTGGCCCTGGACGGCTGGACGATCATGCCGTTCGACTTCGGCGGCCACAGCGGCTCGATGGGCAGCGTCTCCACCAAGGCCGCCGACGGCCTGCAGAAGGCGGTGGCGTCCGCGTACGGCTACGACAGCGCGACCGCGTACCGACACATCGGCATCTCCTCGATGAACGGGAAGACCGACGAGGCCGGCGAGACCGTCTCCACCGGCGACTTCACCACCATGCTGAACTACGCCAAGGCACACCACCTGGCACGGTTCACCTTCTGGGCCGTCAACCGGGACCGCCCCTGCCCGTCCGGCACCCCGGCGGGCGACTCGTGCAGCGGGATCGGCCAGTCCGCCTACGCCTTCACGAAGATCGTCGCCGGCTACCACGGCTGAGCCGGGCCGACCGGCCGCGGCGGCTCAGCGCGGTGCGATCAGGGCCGCCTCGGCGAAGTTGTCCCAGTGGGCGGCCGCACCGAGCGGGATGCAGGCCCAGTCCTTCATCGGCCGGCCGCCCACCGGGTCGAAGATGTGGGCGCCCGGGAGCCGCAGCGCCTCGGCGAGGGCGGGCGTGTCGCGGCCCAGCCGGCAGACCAGTTCGCTCTCGTGCAGGCCGGCGAAGGCCTTGCCCGCGGAGTCCCTGAGGCAGGGCATGCCGAACATCTTCGCCTGCACGGCGCCGCGCGGAGCGAGCTCGTCGGCGATCTCCGCGTACCGCGCGGCCGGGTCCGGTCGGTCCGTCATGGCGCCATGGTGGCACCGGGCCCGGTGCCCGGACGCGCGCCACGCGGACCGGTCCCGGCCCGGCGGGGCCTTGAGGTCGACACCCTCGCCATGTAAGGATTGTAGCCCGTGAGTACCCCTGTACACGCGCTTCCCGCTTCCCCGCTCCGCGTCGCCGTCGCACAGGCCCCCGTCGCCCCGCTGGACGTCGTCGCGAACACCGCCACCGCCGCCGGACTGGTCCGCCGGGCCGCCGCACGGGACGCCCGGCTGCTGCTGCTCTCCGAGCTGTTCCTGACCGGCTACGAGACCACCGGGATCGCCGCCGACCCGGACGCCCTCACCCTCGCCCCCGACGACCCCCGGCTCGCCCCGCTGGCCGCCGCCTGCGCCGAGACCGGCACCGCGGTGGTGGTCGGCGCCCCGGTGCGCGACGAAACGACCGGCGCGCTGCACATCGCGGCCCTCGCCCTGGACGGCACGGGCCGGCTCGCCGCCGTCTACCGCAAGCAGTTCGCCACCCCCAACGAGCGGGCCGCCGGCTTCTCCGCCGGCGACGGCGGCTGCACCCTGGAACTGGACGGCTGGCGGCTCGGCCTCGGCGTCTGCTGGGACTCCGGGTTCCCCGAGCACGCCCGCGCCGCCGCCCTGGACGGCGCGCACGCCTACCTGGTCGGCGCGCTCTTCGGCCACGGCCCCGGCGCCCACCAGCGCCGCACGGTCTTCCCCGCCCGGGCGCTCGACAACACCCTGTACGTGCTGCTGGCCAACCACGTCGGCCGCTCCGGCCCGTACACCGGCTGCGGCGGCAGCGCCGTCTGGGGCCCGGACGGACGCCTGCTCGCGGAGGCCCCCGAGGACGCCCCCGAACTGCTGACCGTGCTGCTCGACCCGCAGGAGCTGGCCCGCGCCCGCACGGAGGACCCGGTCCTCCTCCAGCCCGGCCTCACCACCACCCCGACCCGCACCACCGCCGCCCTTTCCTGAGCCCCTGAATCGCCGATCCGAGCGTCCCGGTGCGGAATTCCGCGGGCCGCGGCGCGTTGTGCTGTGCAGGAGGTGTCCCACCATGGGTGACGAGGAGCAGTTCCGCATCGAGCACGACTCGATGGGCGAGGTCCGGGTGCCGGCCGAGGCCAAGTGGCAGGCGCAGACGCAGCGGGCGGTGCAGAACTTCCCGGTGTCCGGCCAGCGGCTGGAGCGGGCGCACATCGCGGCGCTGGCCCGGATCAAGGCGGCCGCGGCGAAGGTCAATGCGGAGCTGGGGGTGCTGGACGGCGACGTCGCGGAGGCCGTCCGGCAGGCCGCCGAGGAGGTGGCGGAGGGCCGCTGGGACGACCAGTTCCCGGTGGACGTCTTCCAGACCGGCTCCGGCACCTCGTCCAACATGAACACCAACGAGGTGATCGCCACCCTGGCCTCGGAGCGGCTCGGCCGGCCGGTGCACCCCAACGACCACGTGAACGCCAGCCAGTCCTCCAACGACGTGTTCCCCTCGTCGATCCACATCGCGGCGACCGCCGCCGTGACCGGCGAGCTGGTGCCGGCGCTGGAGCACCTGGCGGCCGCGCTGGAGGGGAAGGCCGAGCAGTTCGCCGAGGTGGTCAAGTCCGGGCGCACGCACCTGATGGACGCCACCCCGGTCACCCTCGGCCAGGAGTTCGGCGGGTATGCGGCGCAGGTGCGGTACGGCGTGGAGCGGCTGCGCGCCGCGCTCCCCCGGGTGGCCGAACTCCCGCTCGGCGGCACCGCGGTGGGCACCGGCATCAACACCCCGAAGGGGTTCTCCACCGCGGTGATCGCCGAGGTCGCCCGGGCCACCGGGCTGCCGCTGACGGAGGCCCGCGACCACTTCGAGGCCCAGGGCGCCAGGGACGGACTGGTCGAGCTGAGCGGTCAGTTGCGCACGGTCGCGGTCGGCTTCACGAAGATCGCCAACGATCTGCGGTGGATGGGCTCGGGCCCGCGCACCGGCCTCGGCGAGCTCAACCTGCCGGACCTGCAGCCCGGTTCGTCGATCATGCCGGGCAAGGTGAACCCGGTGATCCCCGAGGTGGTCCTGATGGTGGCGGCCCAGGTGGTGGGCAACGACACCACCGTCACGGTGGCGGGCGCGAGCGGCAACTTCGAGCTGAACGTGATGCTTCCGGTGATCGCCCGGAACGTCCTGGAGTCGGTCCGGCTGCTGGCGGCCGCCGCCCGGCTGCTGGCCGACCGCACGGTGGACGGGCTGACCGCCAACGTCGAACGGGCCCGGGAGTACGCGGAGTCCTCGCCCTCGGTAGTCACCCCGCTGAACCGCTGGATCGGCTACGAGGAGGCGGCCAAGGTCGCCAAGCAGTCGCTGGCCGAGCGCAAGACGATCCGCCAGGTGGTGCTGGAGCGCGGCTACGTGGAGCGCGGGCTGCTGACGGAGGAGCAGTTGGACGAGGCGCTGGACGTGCTGCGGATGACCCGGCCCTGAGCCGGGCGCAGGCCGGCGCTCCGCGGGCACGGGTGCGGGTGCGGGCAACGGCGACGGGTGCGGACCGCGTGGTCCGCACCCGTCGGATCGTCCGTGTCGGTATCCGTCATCCGCGGCTCCTGCCCATCCTCGAGGACATGCCGGTCAGCGCCATGGCGATGGCCGCGCCCGCCAGGCAGGTCATCACACCGCCGGTCACGACGTTGGTCCAGATCGTCCGGTAGAAGGCCTGGTCTCCGACGGTCGCCCACGGGGCGATGATCGTCCAGACGCCGATCGCCAGCCCGGCGTAGGCGCGCGCGTGGGTGCGCTCGAAGGCGGTGGCGTAGCCGCCCATCAGGAAGGCGAAGGCGAGGCCGCAGATCAGGTTGCTCAGGGTCACGCCCTGGATGCCACCCGCGGCGGGGAAGAGGGCGAAGCCGACCACCCAGGGAGAGATCGCCAGGAAGAGTCCGGCGACGACGCAGAGCGCCTCCACGCCCTGCGCGAGCATCGTCGATGTGACGCGCTCGTAGTGTTCACGCATTGCAAGGATGTCCGGATGGCGCTCCATACCCGGAAGCTGGGTCGACACCGGGAACCACCTCCAAGGTCCGTGACAAGGCAGGCGACTGCCCTTTACCCGCTGTGTCCCTTATCTAACCTTTACGCCTGATTATCACCCTTTTGTCATCATCCGGCAGGTCGCTCGATCCTCAGCCCCGCGTCGGCCTGCAGGAACGCCGCCACCGCCGCGGCCTCCTCCGCGAGACCCTCCCGAACCGCCCCCGGCAACCGCTCGAAGGGCTCCACCACCAGCTCGCCCTTCTCCCTGCGCCAGGAGCCGAGCACCCGCCCGTCGACCACCAGCGCCGGCCGGACGATCCCGCCGCCCGCATTGATCCGCCGGGCGAACTCCGGCCGCAGCACGGCGTCCCGGTCCCGGTAGCCGAGCACGTAGTTGTCGAACGCGCCGAGCAGCCGCACCACCGGCGGCCCGGCCGGCAACTCCTCCGCACCGGCGGCGGCGAACAGGCCGGGCCGGACCTCCACCGCTCCGGACGCCGCCACGGCCTCCCTGGCCGTCCGCACCGGCAGGCCCGACCAGGCCGCGAAGTCGGCGGGCCCGGCCGGGCCGAAGGCCGCCAGGTAGCGGGCGGCGAGCTCGGCGGCCGGGTCGGCCGGGGCCGGGCCGCCCGCGGGCAGCGGCACGTGGCCCGGCTGCCGCGGGGCCACGTCGGCGCCCCGGCAGAGCACCCCGTGCGCCGTGGCGAAGCCGATCAGATGGGCCGGGGCCTGGCCCTCCGGGTCGATCCCGAGGCCCTGTTCGTTGAGCAGGCGGACCAGTTCGGCCCGGCTGCGCGGCACGTCCAGCAGGGCGGGCAGCAGTTCCAGCGCGCGTTCGCAGACCTCCTCGGTCAGGCCGAGTTCGCGCCGCCGCCGGGCGCCGGCGGCCAGGTTCCGCTCGGCGAACAGGCCGAGCAGCCAGCGCGCGTCCGCGGCCGGCACCAGGTGCAGGGTGCCACGCATCAGCGCCAGCACCACCGTCTCCCCCGCGGCGAGCGCCCGCCCCGGCTCGTCCGGGTCCGCCACCCCGCGCGCCCGCAGCGCCAGCCGGGCCGCCCCGGCGTCCTGGGCCTGCACGCCCCCCGACTCCCGGGCCACCGCCGCGGCCCGCCCGGCCGGCCGGCCGAACTGCGCCTGCATCCGCCGCCGCAGCAGCTCCTCCTCGTCCATCCGGCCATTCTCCCGCCGGGCCTCGGGGCAGCACGGGAAAATTCGCTGGTACCGCGGGTGCCACTGCTGCCGGCCTGGGCCGCAGGTTCGGATCCTGTCCCCGCGCCCATGAGCCCCTTCCCCTCCCGTGCCGGCGACGCCTGTCCGCGTGAGCTGTGTCTCACCCCGGCGCGCCCGCATTGCCTATGCAACTCGTTGCATAGCAGGATGCGGGCATGGCACTGGAGCACGCGATCCTCGTCTCCCTCCTGGAGCAGCCCGGGTCGGGCTACGAGCTGGCCCGCCGCTTCGACCGCTCCATCGGGCGCTTCTGGACCGCCACCCACCAGCAGATCTACCGGGTGCTGCGGCGGATGGAGGCGGACGGCTGGGTCGCCGCGGAGGAGGTCGCCCAGGACGGGCGGCCGGACAAGAAGGTGTACTCGGCCACCGCGGAGGGCCGCGGCGTCCTGGTCGGCTGGCTGCGCGAGCCGGTCGAACCGGAGACCGTCCGGCACGAGTTGGCGGTGAAGATCCGGGCTGCGGCCTTCGACGACCCGGCCGCGCTCGTCCCCGAGGTCGAGCGGCACCGCACCGAGCACGCCGCCCTGCTCGCCCGCTACCTCTCCGGCGAGCAGCGGGACTTCCCCGATCCGGACGCCCTCGACGCCCAGCAGCGCCTCCAGCACGTGGTGCTGCGCGGCGGCATCGAGTACGAGCGGATGATCCTCGCCTGGCTGGACGACGTGCTCGCCACCCTGCACCGCCTGCAAGCCCCGCCACCCTCGACCCCTGGGACCTGATGATGCAGCTGTTCAACCCGCGCACCTACGACCCCGCGCAGTTCGACGACACCACCCGCCGGCTGCTGCGCGCGACCGTCGACTGGTTCGAGTCGCGCGGCAAGAAGGCGCTGATCGACACCTACATCGACCGCACCTGGTACGCGGACTTCCTGGAGTTCGCCGCCAAGGAGGGCCTGTTCGCGGAGTTCCTGACGCCGTCCTCGGCCGACCCGGCGAAGCGCTGGGACACCGCCCGGATCGCCGAGCTCAACGAGATCCTCGGCTTCTACGGCCTCGGCTACTGGTACACCTGGCAGGTCACCATCCTCGGCCTCGGCCCGGTCTGGCAGAGCGAGAACGAGGCGGTCCGCGCCCGCGCGGCGCAGCTGCTCTCCGAGGGCCACGTGATGGCGTTCGGCCTGTCCGAGCGCAGCCACGGCGCGGACATCTACTCCACCGACATGGTGCTCACCCCGGACGGCGAGGGCGGCTTCACCGCCACCGGCTCCAAGTACTACATCGGCAACGGCAACGTGGCCGGCCTGGTGTCGGTCTTCGGCCGCCGCTCCGACGTGGAGGGCCCGGAGGGCTACGTCTTCTTCGCCGCCGACAGCCGGCACGAGGCGTACCACCTGGTCAAGAACGTGGTGAACGCGCAGATGTACGTCAGCGAGTTCCGCCTGGAGGAGTACCCGGTGCGCGCCGAGGACGTGCTGCACACCGGCAAGGCCGCCTTCGACGCCGCGCTGAACACCGTCAACGTCGGCAAGTTCAACCTGTGCACCGCCTCGATCGGCATCTGCGAGCACGCGATGTACGAGGCCGTGACGCACGCCCACAACCGGGTGCTGTACGGCAAGCGGGTCACCGAGTTCGCCCACGTGAAGCGCGAGCTGACCGACGCGTACGCCCGTCTGGTCGCGATGAAGCTGTTCAGCTCGCGGTCGGTGGACTACTTCCGCACCGCCTCCCCGGAGGACCGCCGCTACCTGCTCTTCAACCCGATGACCAAGATGAAGGTCACCACCGAGGGCGAGAAGGTCATCGACCTGATGTGGGACGTCATCGCGGCCAAGGGCTTCGAGGCGGACACCTACTTCGACAAGGCCGCCAAGGACATCCGCGGCCTGCCGAAGCTGGAGGGCACCGTCCACGTCAACCTGGCGCTGATCCTCAAGTTCATGGGCAACTACCTGTTCAACCCGGCCGAGTTCGCGCCGGTGCCGAGCCGGGTGGACACCGCGGACGACGAGTTCCTGTTCCGCCAGGGCCCGGCCCGGGGCCTGGGGGCGATCCGCTTCCACGACTGGCGCACCGCGTACGACGCGCACGCCGCCGTGCCGAACGTGGCCCGCTTCCGCGAGCAGGCGGACGGCCTGTGCGCGCTGCTGCTGGCCCACGCGCCGAGCGCCGAGCAGCAGCAGGACCTGGACTTCCTGCTGGAGATCGGCCAGCTCTTCGCGCTGGTCGTCTACGGCCAGCTGGTGCTGGAGCAGGCGGAGCTGACCGGCGTGGACGGCGACGTCCTGGACCAGATCTTCGACGCCCTGGTGCGGGACTTCTCCGCGCACGCCACCGAGCTGCACGGCAAGTCCTCCACCACCGAGGAGCAGGCCGCCTGGGCGCTGGCACACGTCCGCCGCCCGGTGGCCGACGCGGAGCGCGCCGCCCGGGTCTGGGCGCAGGTCGAGGCGCTGTCCGGCGCCTACGAGATGCAGCCGTAAACGCGAGGGAGGGGGTGCCGCCTCTCCGGCACCCCCTCCGCCCTTCCCGTCAGAAGGTCAGCTTCCAGCTGTCGATCTTGCCGGTGTCCTGCGCGGCCACGTCCTGCACCTTCAACTTCCAGGTGCCGTTGGCGACTTCGCTGGAGGCATTGACGGTGTAGGTGGTGATCACGTTGTCGGCCGAGTCGTTGGAGCTGGAGTTCTTCAGCCGGTAGGTGCTGCCGTCCGGCGCGACCAGGTCGACCACCAGGTCGCCGCGCCAGGTGTGCTTGATGTCCACGCCCACCTGCAGGGCGGCCGGGGCGTTGCCGGACACGCCGGAGACGGTGATCGAGGAGGTCACCGCCGCGCCCGCGTCCGGGATCGCCACGTCGGCGGTGTTCTCGAAGACCGTGCCGGGCGGCGGGGCGGTCTCGGTGCCGAGCGTCCAGATCGCGTGCGCGATGGCGTCGCTCATCCGGTCCAGCGCGGTGTCGTTGATGTTCGCGGCGGTGTCGCAGGACGAGTGGTAGCAGCGGTCGAAGGCCTGGCCCGCGGTGCCGCCCCACTTGCTCGCCTGGGCGCTGGTCTTGGTGTAGTCGGCGCCGCTGAACAGGCCGCCGACGGGGATGCCCGCGTTCTTGAACGGCGCGTGGTCGGAGCGGCCGTCGCCCTCGGTCTCGGGCTCGGTGGCCACCCCCAGACCGGAGAAGTACGTCTTGAACAGGTTGTCCAGCTTGGTGTCGTCGTCGTAGACGAAGTAGCCCGGGTTCGGCGAGCCGATCATGTCGAAGTTGAGGTACGCCTCGATGCTCGAACGATCGGCGCTGGACAGGCTGTTGACGTAGTTCTTGGAGCCGATCATGCCGTACTCCTCGGCGCCCCACCAACCGAACCGCAGGTGCTTGGTCGGCTGCAGGCCGGCCCGCGAGACGGCCAGGGCGACCTCGAGGATGCCGGCCGAGCCGGAGCCGTTGTCGTTGATGCCGGGGCCCCCGGTGACGGAGTCCAGGTGGGCGCCGGCCATCACCGTGTGCGCGGTGTCGCCGCCCGGCCAGTCGGCGATCAGGTTGTAGCCGGTGGCACCGTTGTAGCTGAAGGTCTTCAGCGACGTGGTGTAGCCGGCGGCGTCCAGCTTGGCCTTCACGTAGTCGATCGAGGCCTTGTAGCCGGCCCGGCCGTGCGCCCGGTTGCCGCCGTTGGCGGTGGCTATGGACTGCAGCTGGGCGAGGTGCGCCTTGACGTTGGCGACCGGGATGTCGGGGGCCGCGGCGACGGTCGGCGCAGCAGCGGGCCTGGCCATGGCGTTGGGCGCGAGGAGGGTGGCGGCCACGCTGGCGGCGGCCACGGCGAGGAGTGCGGCGGGAGGGCGCAGGCGGGATCGCCGCTGCGCACGCCGGTGGGCATGCAGGGACACGTAGGACTCCGAGTTCCGGTGGGGCAGAAACGGGACCTGACGGCACGCCGAACGGTGGGGTGGGGCGGTCGGCGCGCAATTGACGCGCTCATGATGATCGGGGTTCGGTAAAGCTACCGTCAAGGGGCGCGCCGGTAAAGGCTGTTCGCCTGACAAGCGGTCACCGCGGGCCCCGGACGGAGCAGCAGCGCGGGCCGCGACCACCCGATCCCGGCACAGTGGCCAGGAGTGCCCCCACAGTGAAAGGCCCGCCGGCATGCCGCCGAACCTCCGCCCGCCCCTCCTCCGCCACCTGCCCCTCCTCCGCCGCCTGCTGGCCGCCGCCGCGCTGGCCGCCGCCCTGCTCCCCGCCGCCCCGGCCACCGCCGCGTCCCAGGTGCGCACCGCCTACGGCCGCCCCGTCCCGTTCGGCGACGGCGCCGCACACACCTACGTCCGGCTGCGCGGGAACGAGCCCGTCGAGATCGGCGTCGCCCTCACCCGGGGCTCACTGGACGATCTGCCCACCGAACCCAACGACGGCCGGCACTGCTTCGACCGCAACGCCGACGGCACCGTCGACCCCGTGCACGAGTGCGCCGGCGGCCACGAGTACGAGCTCGCGCTGCCCCGGGCCCTGCGGGACGTCCCCGGGGTGCCGCTGACCTTCGCCATGCTCGACTGGGACCCGGCCGGCCACGGCCCGCCGCACGTCTACGACCGCCCCCACCTGGACGTCCACTTCTACCTGCAGTCCGACAGCGAGCGGCAGGCGATCCGCCCCGGCCCGTGCGGCGCCCTGGTGGACTGCACCGACTACGCCACCGCCACCCGGCCGCTGCCGCCCGAGTACCTGCCCGCCGACTACGTGGACAAGGGCATCGTCCAGGTCGCCATGGGCAACCACCTCACCGACCCCACGAGCGACGAGTGGCACGGGCACACGTTCACGCGCACCTTCGTCTACGGCACCTACGACGCCCGGATCACCTTCCTGGAGCCGATGATCACCCTCGACGCGCTGAAGGCCGCCGAGGGCGCCGACCCGGCGGACGCCTGCCGCCCGATCAAGCAGCCGCAGGCCTGGCAGGTGCCCGGCTGGTACCCGCAGGCCTACTGCCTGCGCCACTCCCCCCTCAGCGGCGAGTACACGGTGTCGCTGGAGGACTTCGCCCGGCACTCCTGAGCACGGCCGTCCCACCCGATCACACCTGGAGGTCCCCATGCCGCCCGTCGGACTGCTCGCCCGCATCGAGGCCAAGCCGGAGCACGCCGAGGAGGTCGCCGAACTGCTGATGGACGCCCTCCCGATGGCCGTCGAGGAGGTGGACACCCGGACCTGGTTCGCCTTCCGCGAGAGCGAGACGGTCTTCGGCATCTTCGACACCTTCGACGACGCCCAGGGCCGCGAGTACCACCTCCAGGGCCGGATCGCCGCCGCCCTGATGGAGGCCGCCCCCCGGCTGCTCACCGCCCCGCCCGACATCCGCTACGTCGACGTCCTGGCGGCGGCCCTGCCGTAGCCCTGGGGTGTGCCCCGCCTGCGGACGTACGGTGGACGTGGAGAGGCTCAGCCATGATCTACACCGACCGCGAGGAAGCGGGCCGCCGGCTGGCGGCCGAACTGCAGCGGTGGCGCAGGGCCGACCCGGTCGTGGTGGCCCTGCCCCGGGGCGGCGTCCCGGTGGCCGCACCGGTGGCCCGGGCGCTCCGCGCACCGCTCGACATCTGCGTGATCCGCAAGCTCGGCGTGCCCTTCCAGCCGGAGCTCGGCATGGGCGCGATCGGCGAGGGCGGTGCCCGGGTGGTCAACGAGGCGGTGGTGCGCGGCGCCCGGGTCAGCCACGAACAGCTCGCCGAGGTCGAGCGGCGCGAACGCGCCGAGCTGGAGCGCCGGGCCGAGCGCTACCGGCGGGGCCGCCCGCCGGTGCCGCTGGAGGGCCGGACCGTGATCGTGGTGGACGACGGCGTGGCGACCGGCTCGACCGCGCTGGCCGCCTGCCGGATCGTCCGTGCCAGGGGCGCGGCCCGGGTCGTCCTGGCGGTGCCGGTAGCGCCGCAGGACTGGGCGGCCAGGCTCGGCAAGGACGTGGACGAGCTGGTGTGCCCGCACACGCCGTCCAGGTTCTGGGCGATCGGCGAGTTCTACACGGACTTCTCGCAGACCTCCGACGCCGAGGTGATCGCCCTGCTGGACGAGGCGGCGGCGGACCGGCTCCGGCCGGAGGAGGCGCCGGAGATCGCGCTGGAGGTGGGCGGGGTGGAGCTGCAGGGCGTGCTGACGCTGCCGCAGGACGCCCTGGGGGTGGTGCTGTTCGCGCACGGCAGCGGCAGCAGCCGGCGCAGCCCGCGGAACCGGTACGTGGCCGGCGAGCTCAACCGGGCCGGTCTGGGCACCCTGCTGTTCGACCTGCTGACGCCGGCCGAGGAGATCGACCGGGCGAAGGTCTTCGACACCGGGCTGCTGGGGGCCCGGCTGGCCGCGGTGACCCGCGAGGTCACCGCCCGGCCGGACTGCGCCGGGCTGCCGGTCGGCTACTTCGGCGCCAGTACGGGTGCCGCGGCGGCGCTGTGGGCGGCCGCCGAGCCGGACCTGCGGGTGGCCGCGGTGGTCTCCCGCGGCGGCCGGCCCGACCTGGCCGGGCCCCGGCTGGCGGAGGTCGGCTCCCCCACCCTGCTGATCGTCGGCGGTGCCGACCGCACCGTGCTGGAACTGAACCGGAGGGCGAAGGAGCAGCTGCACTGCGAGAGTGCACTGGCGGTGGTGCCCGACGCCACCCACCTGTTCGAGGAGCCCGGGGCGCTGGAGGCGGTGGCCTCCCTCGCCGCGGAGTGGTTCGCGGAGCACCTTGCGCCGATACCCCGATGACTGGGCAATCCGTACAGCCCGGGCTGCCCCGACCTGCTCACCTTGTACACATTGATCAGTGGAATCTGCAGCTGTTGCCCAACCCTCCGGCCGGAGGCAAGCTCTGCGCAACCGCCACCGCCCGATCCTTCGCGGTGCGGAGAACCTCAACGTGGAGGAGCACCGATGACCGCCAACGCCGTGGAACTCACCCCCGCCGAGCTGGAGGCCGGCCTCGACGCCGAGCAGCTCCGCATGCTCGTCGGCCTGGTCGAGCACGACCCCGCGGGCGACCCGTTCCCGGTCACCGCGCAGGACGCGGTGGTCTTCGTCGTGGGCAACGCCACCCAGACGGCGCAGTTCTACCAGGCCGTTTTCGGCATGGAGCTGGTCGCCTACTCCGGCCCGGAGACCGGCCGCCGCGACCGCAAGGCGTTCGTGCTGCGCTCCGGCTCCTGCCGCTTCGTGATCAAGGGCGGTGTCTCCCCGGACAGCCCGCTGCTGGACCACCACCGCCGGCACGGCGACGGCGTGGTCGACCTGGCGCTGGAGGTGCCGGACGTCGACAAGTGCATCGCGCACGCCCGCGCCCAGGGCGCCACCGTCCTGGAGGAGCCGAACGACGTCTCCGACGAGAACGGCACCGTGCGCCGCGCCGCGATCGCCACCTACGGCGAGACCCGGCACACCCTGATCGACCGCTCCCGCTACAACGGCCCGTACCTGCCCGGCTACGTCGCCGCCGAGGGCAAGGTGCAGCGGCCCGAGGGCGCGCCGAAGCGGCTGTTCCAGGCGCTGGACCACGCGGTCGGCAACGTGGAGCTCGGCAAGATGGACGAGTGGGTCTCGTTCTACAACCGGGTCATGGGCTTCGTGAACATGGCCGAGTTCGTCGGCGACGACATCGCCACCGAGTACTCCGCGCTGATGTCCAAGGTCGTCGCCAGCGGCAACCACCGGGTGAAGTTCCCGCTGAACGAGCCGGCGATCGCCAAGAAGAAGTCGCAGATCGACGAGTACCTGGAGTTCTACACCGGCGCCGGCTGCCAGCACATGGCCCTCGCCACCAACGACATCCTCACCACCGTCGACGTGCTGCGTTCGCGCGGCGTGGAGTTCCTCAACACCCCGGACTCCTACTACGACGACCCGGCGCTGCGCGAGCGCATCGGCAAGGTCCGCGTGCCGATCGAGGAGCTGAAGAAGCGCGGCATCCTGGTCGACCGCGACGAGGACGGCTACCTGCTGCAGATCTTCACCAAGCCGATCGGCGACCGCCCGACCGTCTTCTACGAGTTCATCGAGCGGCACGGTTCGCTGGGCTTCGGCAAGGGCAACTTCAAGGCGCTCTTCGAGGCCATCGAGCGCGAGCAGGAGATGCGCGGAAACCTCTGACCGACCCCCTGACGAGGAGACCGGGACATGGCGCACTACCGGCAGCTGGGCGACATCCCGCCCAAGCGGCACACCCAGCACCGCACGCCCGAGGGCGGGCTGTACTACGAGGAGTTGATGGGCGAGGAGGGCTTCAGCTCGGACTCCTCGCTGCTCTACCACCGGGGCATCCCCTCGGCGATCGTGGACGCCCGGCCCTGGGAGCTGCCGAGCCAGGCCACCACGCCCAACCTTCCGCTGATCCCCCGCCACCTGAAGCTGCACCAGCTCTTCGGCGAGGAGTGGAAGGGCACCGACGTGGTGGCCGGGCGCCGCCTCGTCCTCGGCAACTCCGACGTGCGGATCTCGTACGTGGTCGCCGGGGCGCCCAGCGAGCTGTACCGCAACGGGCTCGGCGACGAGTGCGTGTACGTGGAGGACGGCGAGGCCACCGTCGAGACCGTCTTCGGCTCGCTGGAGGTCGGCCGCGGCGACTACGTGATCATCCCGCGGGCCACCACGCACCGCTGGGTGCCCACCGGCGACGGCCCGCTGCGCGCGTACTGCATCGAGGCCAACAGCCACATCACCCCGCCCAAGCGGTACCTGTCCCGGTTCGGTCAACTGCTGGAGCACGCGCCGTACTGCGAGCGGGACCTGCGCGGGCCGGTCGGGCCGCTGCTGGTCGAGGGCACCGACGTCGACGTGCTGGTCAAGCACCGCGGCGCGACCGGCGTGGTCGGCACCCGCTACACCGTGCCGCACCACCCGTTCGACGTGGTCGGCTGGGACGGCTGCCTGTACCCGTACGTCTTCAACATCGAGGACTACGAGCCGATCACCGGCCGGATCCACCAGCCGCCGCCGGTGCACCAGGTGTTCGAGGGCAACAACTTCGTCATCTGCAACTTCGTGCCGCGCAAGGTGGACTACCACCCGCTGTCGATCCCGGTGCCGTACTACCACTCCAACGTGGACAGCGACGAGGTCATGTTCTACTGCGGCGGCGACTACGAGGCCCGCAAGGGCTCCGGCATCGGCCAGGGCTCGATCTCGCTGCACCCCGGCGGCCACACCCACGGCCCGCAGCCGGGCGCGTACGAGCGCTCCATCGGCGTCGAGTTCTTCGACGAACTCGCCGTCATGGTCGACACCTTCAGGCCGCTGGAGCTCGGCGAGGGCGGCACCGCCGGCGAGGACCCGGGCTACGCCTGGACGTGGTCCGGGGGACGGGGGCCGGCCCGGTGAAGCCGCTCTTCGCAGGACTCTTCGACGACGCCGCGCTGTTCCCGCCCGGCGACCTGCCGCTGGCCGAGGCGGTGCCCGCCCACCGCGGGCACCGCACCGCCTGGTACGCCGGGGCGGTCGGCCCGTTCCTGTGCGGGTCCGGCCGGCTGGCCGAGCTGGTGCGCACCGCCGGCCCCGGCCCGCTGCCGGTCGGGCTGCTGCTACCGGGGGGCGGCGCGGGCCCGGCCGCGGCCCTCAAGGAGGCCGCCGGACTGGACGTGGTGAGCATCGAGATCGCCACCGCCGACGTCCCCGCCACCGTGGCGCAGCTGGCCGCCGAACTGCCCACCGGGGTCGCCGCGGCCGTCGAACTGCCGCGCGACGGCCGGACGGAGGACTCGCTGGACGCCCTGGCCGGCACCCCGTACCGGGCCAAGTACCGCACCGGCGGGCTGACGGCCGACGCCTTCCCGCCGGTCGGCGAGCTGGCGGCCTTCCTGGTCGGCTGCGCCGAGCGGGCCGTCCCGTACAAGTGCACCGCCGGGCTGCACCACGCCGTCCGGCACACCGACCCGGAGACCGGCTTCGAGCACCACGGCTTCCTCAACGTGCTGCTGGCCGCCGCCGCGGGCGACCGGGCGGGTGCCGTGGAGGCGCTGGGCGAGCGCTCGGCCGCCGTCCTCGTCTCCGCGCTCGACACCCTGACGGACGATCAGGTTTCCGCCGCGCGGCGTTCGTTCACCTCCTTCGGCACCTGCAGCATCGCCGAACCCCTCGCCGACCTGGCCGACCTCGGCCTGCTCCGCCCACCCACGCTGGAGGACCGTTGACCTGGCTCGACATCCCGCAGGACTCCCCCTACGGCATCCACAACCTGCCGTACGGCGTGTTCAGCGCGAACGACCAGCCCGGCCGCCGCCGGATCGGCGTCCGGATCGGCGACCACGTGCTGGACGCGGGCGCGGCCGCCCACGGCGTCGGCGCACCGTCGGTGCTGCTCGACGCCGACTCGCTCAACCCGCTGATGGCGGCCGGGCACCGCACCTGGCGCGAGGTGCGCGGCGCCCTCACCGAGTGGCTGACCGACGAGACCCACCGCCCGGCGGTCGGGCCCTGCCTGCTGCCGCTCGCCGAGGTCGAACTGCACCTGCCGTTCGAGGTCGCCGACTACGTCGACTTCTACGCCTCCGAGCACCACGCCACCAACCTGGGCCGCCTCTTCCGCCCCGGCTCGGAGCCGCTCACCCCCAACTGGAAGCACCTGCCGATCGGCTACCACGGCCGGGCCGGCACGGTGGTGGTCTCCGGCACCCCGGTCGTCCGCCCGAGCGGCCAGCGCAAGGCGCCCGCCGACGCGGCGCCGACCTTCGGCCCGTCCCGCCGGCTCGACATCGAGGCCGAGGTCGCCTTCGTGGTCGGCACCCCGAGCGAGCTCGGCACCGCCGTGCCGATGTCGGCCTTCCGCGAGCACGTCTTCGGCGTCTGCCTGCTCAACGACTGGTCCGCGCGCGACATCCAGGCCTGGGAGTACGTGCCGCTCGGCCCGTTCCTCGGCAAGTCCTTCGCCACCTCCGTCTCGCCGTGGGTCGTCCCGCTGGACGCCCTGGAGCACGCCCGGGTCGCCCCGCCGGCCCGCGACGTGGAGCCGCTCGGCTACCTGGACGACCGCGGCGGCGAGCCCTGGGGCCTGGACATCGCCCTGGAGGTCACGCTCAACGGCCACCAGGTCTCCCGGCCGCCGTTCGCCGCCATGTACTGGACGGCCGCCCAGCAGCTCGCCCACATGACGGTCAACGGCGCCTCGCTGCGCACCGGCGACCTGTACGCCTCCGGCACCGTCAGCGGCCCGGAGCCGGACACCCGCGGCGCGCTGATCGAGCTCACCTGGAACGGCGAGCACCCGATCAAGCTCCCCGACGGCACCACCCGCACCTTCCTGGAGGACGGCGACGAGGTGACCATCACCGCCACCGCACCCGGCGCCGAGGGCAGCCGGATCGGCTTCGGCGAGGTCACCGGCCGGATCCTGCCCTGACGGGCGGCCGCCGTTCCGCCCGGTCCGCCGCTCAGGTGTGGACCGGGCAGAACGGCGGCCGGAACGGCCGCTTCGGCCCGTTCACCGGCCGCAGGTCGGCGTGCCACCGGCCGTCGATCGTGCCTCTGCGCAGCTCCACCAGCCGGTTGACGCCCCCGACGACCTGACTCCGGTAGGCGGCGACCACCGGGGCCTCCGGTCCGACCAGCGCGTCCACCGTCTCCTCCACGAAGCAGAGCGGGCAGCCGTAGGTCAGCACCACGGCGCCGGGCCGGACGCCCTGGAGCATGACGGCTCCGGTCGGCGCGACCGCCAGCACCATCTGCTCCGGCGCCGCCGACTCCCGGCCCGCCAGGCCGAGGACCTCCGCGCGCAGCTCCTCCGGGTCGGCGGGCCGGATCCGACGGCCCACCGCGAAGGCCAGCGCCAGCTGCCCGACCGTCACCAGCAGCGCGACCACGGCCAGCGCCACCAGCCAGCCCGGCCCGGCACCCAGCCCCCGCCACAGGCCGAGCCCGGCCGCCGCCAGGCCGGCCAGCAGGCCGAGCGGCGTCGTCCCCCGCCCGGCCAGGCCCCGCAGCACCAGTCCCACCAGGACCACCGTCACAACGACGTCCAGCACCGTCCCCACCGCTCCCCCTCCGGGCCTCGACCGGCCCGCCACCGGTCACCCGTATCGTTTCCAGCGGCGCGGCATTCGAGACACGGGAGAAGAGCGCATGAGTGTGGAGTTCCGGCGGGACGGCACGGCCGGGCGGATCGTCCTGGACCGGCCGAAGGCGCTCAACGCGCTCACCCACGGGATGCTCCTGGAGATCAGGGACGTTCTGCTGGCCTGGGCCGACGACGAAGCCGTCCGCACCGTGGTGCTCACCGGCGCCGGGGAGCGCGGGTTGTGCGCGGGCGCCGACATCCGGGCGCTGCACGACGAGGCACGGGCCGGCGGGGCCGGCGCCCGCGTCTTCTTCGCCGACGAGTACCGGCTGAACCACCTCATCTCCCGCTACCCCAAGCCGTACGTCGCCGTGATGGACGGCATCACCATGGGCGGCGGTGTCGGCCTCTCCGCGCACGGCTCCGTCCGGGTCGTCACCGAGCGGTCGAACGTCGCCATGCCGGAGACCAGGATCGGCCTGGTGCCCGACGTCGGCGGCAGCCGGCTGCTCGCCCTCGCCCCCGGCGAACTCGGCACCCACCTGGCGCTCACCTCCGGCTCGATGGGCCCCGGCGACGCCCTGCTCTGCGGCTTCGCCGACCACTTCGTGCCCGGCACCGCCCTGGACTCCTTCACCGCGGCCCTCGCCGACACCTCCCCCGAGGAGGCGCTCGCCGCCCACACCGCCGAACCGCCCGCCGCCGCCCTCGCCGGCCGACGGGAGTGGATCGACCGCTGCTACGCCGCCGACACCGTCGAGGAGATCCTCGACCGGCTCGACACCGCCGGCGAGGCGGAGGCCGCGGCCGCCGCCGCGGAGATCCGCGGCAAGTCGCCGACCGCCCTCAAGGCCACCCTCGCCGCACTGCGCCGCGCCCGCGGCCACCGCAGCCTCGGCGAGACCCTGGAGCAGGAGTACCTGGTCTCCTGCGCCGCCCTGGACTCGCACGACCTGGTCGAGGGCATCCGCGCCCGGGTGGTGGACAAGGACCGCAACCCGCAGTGGAAGCCGGCCGCGCTCGCCGACGTCACGGAGGAGGACGTGGCACGCTACTTCGCGCCGGCCGGCGACCCGCTCGGCCTGGGGTGACGACCGTCTCGCCTGGCGAGACTGGCGCACCGACCGGCCGGTCGGAGATCGTATCCACCGTCAGGGTGCGCGCCGAGCCGCGGCGCCGCGAAGGGAGTCAACGACGATGACCGAGTACGAGACGATCCTGGTGGACCGCAAGGACCGCGTCGGGATCATCACGCTCAACCGGCCGAAGGCGCTCAACGCGCTGAACACCCAGGTGATGAACGAGGTCGTGGCAGCCGCCACCGCCTTCGACCGCGACCCGGGGATCGGCTGTCTGATCATCACCGGCTCGGAGAAGGCCTTCGCGGCCGGCGCCGACATCAAGGAGATGCAGGACAACCGCTTCCCCGACGTCTACCTGGACGACTGGCTGGGCCCCTGGGACCGCCTGGGCGACCTGCGCAAGCCGGTCGTGGCCGCCGTCGCCGGCTACGCCCTGGGCGGCGGCTGCGAGCTGGCGATGCTCTGCGACATCCTGCTCGCCGCCGACACCGCGAAGTTCGGCCAGCCCGAGATCAAGCTCGGCGTCATCCCCGGCATCGGCGGCTCCCAGCGCCTGACCCGCGCCGTCGGCAAGGCCAAGGCCATGGAGCTGTGCCTGACCGGCCGCATGATGGACGCCGAGGAGGCCGAGCGGGCCGGCCTGGTCTCCCGCATCGTCCCCGCCGCCGACCTGATGTCGGAGGCGATGGCCGTCGCCGAGACCGTCGCCGCCATGTCGACCCCGGCCGCCGTGATGATGAAGGAGAGCGTCAACCGCGCCTTCGAGACCACCCTCGCCGAGGGCGTCCGCTTCGAGCGCCGCATGTTCCACGCCGCCTTCGCCACCGCCGACCAGAAGGAAGGCATGGCCGCCTTCGCCGAGAAGCGCAAGCCGGACTTCCAGAACCGCTGACACCCCGCGGCCCGGCCCCGGAGCGCAGTCGTTGCGCCCGGGGCCGCTGCCTGCGACGATCGCACCCCGTACGAGACCAGGGGGGTCCGAGCATGTGGATGTTCTTCCGGCGGCGCAGGAACGACAAGGCGGCCCCGGCCGCGGCCCCCACGACTCCGGCGCCGACCTCGTCCGGGACGTCCGTCCGCGCGGGCACCGGGGCCGGACCGGCCATCAGCCTGACCGAGCTTCAGGCCACCGCCCCCGCCCTGGTCTCCCTCTACAAGACCGCCGGCGTCTCCCTGCGCAAGCAGGGCCTGGACGGCCGCCGGGCCGCCGTCTACCTGGTGCTCGACCACTCCGCCTCGATGAGCGGCCTCTACCGGGACGGCTCCGTGCAGCGCCTCGCCGAACAGTCGCTGGCGCTCTCCGCCAACCTCGACGACGACGGCACGGTGCCCGTGGTGCTCTTCAACGACCGCGCGTACGAGCCGCAGGAGGTCGTGATCGGCCGCCACGAGGGCGCGGTGCAGCAGGTCCGGACGGCGGTCGGGGCGAAGTTCGGCGGCACCCGCTACGCACCGGCCATGCGGGCCGTCCTCGCGCACTACCGCGCGTGCGGGGCCACCGACCCGGCCTTCGTCGTCTTCCAGACGGACGGCGCGGCCTTCGACAAGAAGGACGTCGCCGCGCTGCTCCGGGAGAGTTCCGAGCTGCCCGTCTTCTGGCAGTTCCTGGGCTTCGGCGAGTACGACGCCAAGCACTTCGCCTTCCTCCGCTCACTGGCCGCCCTGGACGGCCGGGCCACCCCGAACGCCGGGTTCTGCGCCACCGGCAAGAAGCCCCGCTCGCTGGCCGACGACGCCCTGTACGGGCGGCTGCTGGCCGCCTACCCGGCCTGGCTGGAGGCCGCGCGGGCGGCCGGCATCACGGGCTGAGCTGTTCCTCCGCGGGCGGTTCCGGCTGCCGCGGCAGACCGTTCTGGCCGCTCGGGCCGCTCGGGCCGTTCCGGCCGGGCGGACCCGGCGCGGGCTCGGGCGCCGACGGCGGGCCGAGGCGGGCCAAGCCGCTGCGGGTGGCGGCCACCACGATCCGGTCCCCGGCCTCCAGCCGCCGGCCCCGGTCGGCGAAGTTCCACTGCAGGTCGCCGGGGCGGCGGGCGAGGCGGAGGGCGATCACCCGCACGCCGTCCGGTGCCTCGATGCTCCGCAGGTCCCGGCCGACCAGCCCGGAGGCGTCGTCCGCGACCAGTTCGGCGATCAGCAGCACATGGCGGTAGACCGACAGCGTGCCCAGCACCTCCCGGCCCATCAGCGCCGCCGCGAAGGCCGGTGCGGAGAGGTAGGACACCGAGCGGGAGGCGACGTTGCCGAGCGTCGCGTACACGTGGTGGGCGAAGTCGTCGTCGAAGAGCCGGACGACGATCCGCACGTCCGGACGGACGGCCCGGGCCTCCAGTGCCGCCTCCAGGTTGGCCGCGTCGTCGCTGGTGACCGCCGCCAGGGCGCGGGCCCGGTGGATGCGGGCGCGGCGCAGCTGGCTCTCCAGCGGGGCGTCGCCGACCAGCACCGGGATGCCCAGGGCGCGGACGGCCGCGATGCCGCGGGCCTGCGGGTCGCTCTCCACGCAGACCACCGGCACCCCCGTCTCGTGCACCAGTGCGGCCACCCGGATGCCCACGCTGCCGAGGCCGACCACGACGACGTGCCCGCGGACACCGGCCCCCGGGGCGCGCGGCACCCCGCGCCGTCCGCTGGCCAGCGCCTCGACCACGATCGCGGTGGCCACCGGCATGAAGGTGATGCCGCAGAAGGTGATCACCACCTGCGCCAGCCTGGTCCACGGCCCGCCCTGCCCGGGGTCGTCCGGCTGGGCGGCCCCCGCGAGGTCGAGCAGGGCGAGGTAGAGCGTCCAGCCGAGGTCGCGGTGGGCCAGGTAGAGCACGGCGGTGCTCAGCAGGACGGCGGCCAGCGCGGTGCTCAGGACGAGCCGCATCCGGGCGCCGGTGACGTACCGCAGGGCGTCGAGCAGGGTCCAGCGCAGCCGGGAGGTCCAGGGGATGCGCAGCGGGGGTTCGGAGGCCAGCGCCTGCAGGGCGGCGAGGCCGCCCTGCTCCCCGGCCGGCGGGGGCGGGGCCGAGGGGTCCGCGCCGGGCGGGCCGTTGTCGCCGAACCTCCGGGCCAGCGCGATGAATTCGGCCGCCCGGCCGGCGGTCTCGGGCAGCAGGCGGAGCCGCGAGAGGTCCTGCCGGTCGATCCGGTCGGCGACCAGGCAGAGCCGCCCCTCGCCGATGTCCTCGTCGTACGCCACGTACAGGTAGCGCCCGCCGACGGGCACCGAGTTGGGGCGGCCGAGGACGCCGTTGGCGAAGGCGGGGGCGGCGGTCGCGGAGCCGGAGAGCGCCGCGCAGTTGGGCAGCAGCCGTTCGATGTGCTCGCCGAGCCGCTGGTTGAACATCCGCAGCACGATCCGGATGCCCGGGTTGGCACCCTGCGCGGTGAGCGCGGCATGGATGTTCTGCTGGTCGTCGCCGTCCACCAGCGCGATGCCGAGCGCCCCGGCCACCCCGGCGGCCCGCAGCGCCTCCTCGGTCACCGACCCGTGCTCCAGCACCGCCGCCACCCCGGGCAGCCGCCCGATCCGCGGCCCGTGGTCCCGCGCCAGGTCCGGCACCACCGCGACCACCGGCACCTCGTAGTGCTCGGCCAGCTCCAGCACCAGCCGGTGCGCCAGCGCATTCCCCCCGCACACGATGTAGTGCCCGCGGTGTCCGTCACCTGTCATACCGATGAAGCGTATGCGCCCCACCCGTCCACCGGGCGGCGGAAAGGTGTCTGACGCGTGATCAGTTGTGGCTCGCGCCAAGGGATGCCACGGGCACCCGGCCGTCGGACGCGCTCAGGCGGTGGCGGTGATGCCGGAGACCAGGAGAAGGAGGAGGGCGGAGACGGCGGTCATGCGGCGGGCGGCGGCGGGGGTGGAGCCGAGGGAGGTGCGGGCGCGGCCGGCGGCGAGGGCGACGGCGGTGTAGACGGCGGCGCAGGTGAGGACGTTGAGGGCGCCGAGGGCGAGGACCTGGCCGGCGACGGGGAGGGCGGCGTCGGGCTCGACGAACTGCGGGACGAGGGAGAGGTAGAGCAGCAGGCCCTTGGGGTTGAGCAGGGCGGTGAGCACGCTCTGCCGCAGGACGGCGCGGGCGGGCTGGGGCCGGGCCTCGGGGAGGCGGCCGCCGTCGCGGCGCAGCGAGATGAGCATGGTGACGGCGAGGACGGCGAGGTAGGCGGCGCCGGCCCAGCGGAGGGTGGGGAGGGCGGCGGGGACGGCGCGCAGGGCGGCGGCGAGGCCGGCGGCGGAGAGCAGGGTGTGGACGGCGTAGCCGGCGCAGACGCCGGCCACGGCGAGCAGGGCCGTGCGGCGGCCCTGGCCGAGCCCGCGGGCGGCGATGAGCAGCCAGTCGGGCCCGGGGGTGCAGACCAGGAGGAGGTCGACCCCCAGGAAGAGCAGCAGGGCGTGTGCGTCCATGGGTTTCGGTGTCTCCGCGGTGCCTGGGGTGGGAATGTCGCTGTCGCTGACGACGCTAGCGGCGGAGGCGAGGCAGCCGATGACCTGTTTGTGCAGTTCAGCGGGGTCCTTTGGCAGAATATTGCGCTATGGACCGCACTGACCGCAGAATCCTCCACGAGCTCCAGCAGGACGGCCGGCTGACCAATGCCGAGCTGGCCGGGCGGGTGGGCCTGACGCCGTCCCCGTGCCTGCGCCGGGTGCGGCAGCTGGAGCAGGACGGGGTGATCCGCGGCTACCGGGCGCTGCTGGACGGCGCGGCGGTCGGCCGGGGCTTCCAGCCGTTCGTGACGGTGGTGATGCGGCACGAGGACCGGGCGACGGTGGCGGAGTTCGAGGAGCGGGTCGCCGCGCTGCCGGAGGTGGTGGAGGCGCACCGGCTGTTCGGCGAGCCGGACTACCTGCTGCGGATCGCGGTCGCCGACATCGCCGCGTACGAGCGCTTCATCACCGACGTGCTGTCCGGTCTGCCGGGGATCGCGCAGGTCAACTCGCTGATGACGATGAAGCGGGTGAAGGGCGACGCGGGCCTGCCGGTGCTGCCCTCCGCACCGGGCCGCCCCTGACGCGCCGCCGTTCGGCAGCTCCCCGATTGCCGCCTCCGCGGACCGGCCGGACACTCGGAGAGCCCCGGGAACACGGACGACGGAACGAGGTGGAGATCATGGCGGTCTGCGTGGTGTGCAAGAACGACTACTGGCTGTCCTTCGAGATCAAGACGGTCAGCGGCGACACGTACACCTTCGACAGCTTCGAGTGCGCGATGGAGAAGCTGGCCCCGCGCTGCGAGCACTGCAGTGTGCGGATCGTCGGCCACGGTGTCGAGGTGGCCGGCATGTTCTTCTGCTGCGGCAACTGTGCGCGGGCCAACGGCGGGCTGGGCGACCAGATCCGCGACGCGGTCGGCGCCCACCCCGGCAGCTGAATCGCCGGACCCGGCCGCCGGCCGGCCAGTGCCGCGTCGGGCAACCTTCGCCCCGTCGCGACCCGATGCTCCCCCGGCCCCACGAGGGCCGGGAGGTGCCCCCATCGCCTGGACGCACCGCCGAAGCACCCGAGTACGTCCAGTACGAGGCTGCTCCGGCGGCACGCCCAGCCGGGCGCCTCGGGTCGCTCCTTGACGGGCGAAGGTTGCCTGACGCGGCACTGGGCCGCGGCGGCCGGGGTCAGGGCTCGACCCGGCGGTCAGACCCGGGCGTGCGAGCCGATGTCGGCCGTGAACTCCTCGCTCATCGCGGGGGTGACCGTCGGCCGGCACTGGGCGATCGCGGCGAGGTAGTCCTCCGTCCCCGCACCGGCCTGCCCGGGCCCCGTTGCTCCCCCGTCCTCGCCGAGATCACGTTCGAACGCCGTCTGGGCCGCGATCCGGGCGGCGTGTTCGATGTCTGCGGGCGTGAACAGTTCGCTGGCCGCGACGAGCGCGGCGAGGTCGACCCCGGGCCGGTGGGCCGCGTACCGGGACCAGATCGCGGTGCGGGCGGCGGCGTCCGGGGTGCCGATCGGGATGAGGTAGTCGAAGCGGCCGTGCCGCAGGAACGCCGGGTCGAGCGAGCGGATCGAGTTGGTGGCGCACACCAGCAGCCGTTCCTCGCCCTCGCGGAAGCCGGGGATCAGCTTCAGCAGCTCGTTGGTGACCCCGTGCATGCCGCCGGTCGCGCCCTCCCTGCGCACCGGCGCGATCTCCTCGACCTCGTCGACGAAGACCAGCACCCGCTCCAGCTCGGCGATCCGGGCGAAGGCGGTGCGCAGCGCGGCGGCGAGGTTCCCCTCGTCGGCGAGCCGGGAGGGCAGCAGTTCGACGAACGGCCAGCCCAGCCGGGAGGCGACGGCCCGGGCGAAGGTGGTCTTGCCGGTGCCGGGCGGGCCGAACAGGGCGACGGCCCGCGGCGGGCGGACGCCGTGCCGGGCGGCCCGCTCCGGTTCGGCGAGCGGCAGCACCACCCGCCGTTCGATCAGCGACTTCTCGGCCTCCATCCCGGCCACCTTCTGCCACAGGTCACCGGGCAGCACCCGCCCGCCGAGCTCCTCCAGCAGGCCGGCGGACGGCCCGTGCTGCGGTTCGGACTTCTCGAAGTACGCGACGGCCGGGCGGCGGCCGTACCCGGCGTTCTGCAGCCCCTCGCCGAGCTGCTCCTCCTCCGGCAGGACGTAGGCGATGCGGCGGACCCGCCGTTCCACCAGGCGGCGTTCGAGTTCGCGCAGCAGGGCGCTGGCCAGGCCGCGGCCGCGCCAGCCGGGGGCGATGGCGAGCCGCATCACCCAGGCCCGCTCCCCCGCGACGTGGGCGAGCGCGGCGCCGATCGGTGTGCCGCGGCTGACCGCGACGACCGCGGGCTGGCGGGAGGTCAGTGCGGTGATGCACTCGGCGATGGAGAACACCGACTCCTGGCCGAGCCCGGCGGTGGTGTCGATGAGGTGGACGACCGCCGCCAGGTCGTCCTCGCGGTAGTCGTGGATCAGCCAGTCGGTGGTGGAATGCTGCACGGTGCGCGCCTCTCGTCCGTCCCTGGTGGTGCCTGGACGGTAGGGGGCGGCCGCGGGCGGCGGCGTCCGCCGCGGCGGACAACCGGCGGGGCACGAACCGTACGGACTGCGGGTGGCGCGGGCGCCGGGAACGGGCGGGTCAGAACGTGAAGCGCAGCGAACGGACCCGGTGGTCGAAGCTGGACGGGATCAGCGCGGGCGCACCGGTCGAGCGCAGCTCGGGCAGGCGGGTGAACAGCTCGCGGTAGAGCACCTTCATCTCCTGCCGGGCGAGGTGGGCACCGAGGCAGAAGTGCGGGCCGCCGCCGCCGAACCCCAGGTGCGGATTGGGCGAGCGGGTGATGTCGAAGGCGTCCGGCTCGGTGAAGACGGCCTCGTCGCGGTTGGCGGAGGCGAAGAACAGCACCACCTTCTCGCCCTGGACGAGACGGGTGCCGCCCAGGTCGTGATCGGCGGCCACGGTGCGGCGGAACTGGATGATCGGCGTGGAGTGCCGGACGATCTCCTCCACCGCGCCGCCGATCCGTGCGTCGAAGTCGCCCATCAGCAGGGCGCGCTGGTCGGGGTGCCGGGTGAGCAGGTGCAGGCCGTGGGCGAGCGCGTTGCGGGTGGTCTCGACGCCGGCGACCAGCAGCAGCGAGAAGAAGGCGCCCAGCTCACGGGAGTTGAGGTGCCGGCCGTCGATGTCCGCGGTGACCAGGGCGGAGATCAGGTCGTCGGTCGGCCGGCGACGGCGCTCCCGGCCGAGGGCGGCGATCACCAACTGCATCCGGGCGAGCGCCCGCAGGCCGCGGCCGGGCACGCGGAGGCGGCTGCGGGCCACGCCGGTGTGCTCGGAGGCGTGGTTGACCTGGGCCAGGATCTGCCGGCGCTGCCGCTCGGGGACGCCCATCATGTTGCAGATCACCTGGTACGGCAGCTCCGCCGCGACCGCGGCGACGAAGTCCTCCGGCCGGCGGTCGACCACCTCGTCGACGATCCGCACGGCCACCCGGCGGATGTCCTGCTCGACCCGGGAGATCAGCCGCGGTGTGAAGGCGCGGGAGACGATCCGCCGCAGGTCGGCGTGGTGCGGGTCGTCCAGGTTGACCATCGAGTCGCCGAACAGCGTCCTCACCCAGCGGGCCGGTTCGGGCGTGGTGACGCCGGGGCCGCTGATGAACACCTCGGGGGTGCGGCTGGCGGCGACGACGTCGGTGTGCCGGACGAGCGCGAGGAAGCTGCGGCCGGTGGCCCGGTGGGTGAAGCGCACCGGGCCGTCCAGGCGGCGGAGTTCGGCGAAGGCGGCGGCACGGTCGGCCTCCGGCAGCCGCCAGAAGCCGGGGTCGCCGAGGTCGACGCCGGCCGGGGCCGGCGGGGTCGCGGTGGCCTGGGTGCCTGCCGGTGCGCTCATGACGGCTTTTATCTTCCACCCGGTGGCGGAAAGTCAAATCGCCGTCACTCCTTGTGGTTTCACTTGCCGAAGTCGATGGCGTGATCCGATCGGTACCCGGCCGCGGCGGCGTCCTCGGCGGCGTCGTCCTCGGCGTCCTCGTCGTCCTCCGCCTCGGCAGCAGGCTCCGTCGGGGCGAGGTCCCGGCCCAGCAGGGTCGCGCCGGCCACCGCGCCCGGCATGGCCAGCACCGTCACGAACGGCACCAGGAACAGCAGGACGAGCGGTGCGCCGAAGCCGAGCGCCAGACCGAGGCGGGAGCGCAGCAGGCGCAGCCGCTCCTTCTGCGGGATGCCGCGCCGCTGCAACGCGACGGCGGACAGCTCGACCGTGAGGAAGTATCCGGACACGCAGATGCCGATCGCCGGGACGACCGTCTGGCCGACCACCGGCAGGAACCCGCACAGGAACAGCACCAGGCCGATCGCGGCCACCCGCACCAGCACGTACAGGCTGTCCCGGGCGGAGATCCACAGTTCGCGCCAGAGCGGGACGTCGGGGCCGGCGGGTGCGCCGCCCTCGGTCTCGTCGACCTTCTCGCACAGCGACTCGTAGAACGGCTGGCCGACGAGCAGCGTCGCTGCGGTGAAGGTGATCACCGAGAGCAGGCCGCCGACGGCGACGGCGGCGACCGCCAGCGCACCGCGGAGCAGCCCCTGCCACGGGGAGCTCCAGTCGTCGGCGAACGGGGTCGCCCAGTCGGCGATGTCGCCGGACCAGACGATCAGTGCGGCCATCACCGCGACGTACCCGACCAGGGCGATGAGCGCCGGGATCATCCCGAAGAGCCACCAGCGCCCGTGCCGCGCCACCCAGCGCTGGCCCTTGAGGAGGTATCCGATCCCCGCCGCAAAATCTCGCATGGGCCAAGCCTACGGGTCGGCCCCGCACCATGATCGGCGCATGTGTTGTCGCCCGCTCGCCTCCGGGCCCTCTGAACCCGGCGCCGACGGTCCCTTCGGCTCGGGCGGGGAAACTGTGCGAGGCGCAGGGTGCGGCGCCCTTTCTATCGATTCGCGCGGTTCCACACGTCCCTATCGGATGTCCGACTGCCTCTGACGAGACATCTGTGCCGGTCCGCGCGGGGTGGTGCGGGGGGCCTGCAGCAGGCGGTGGGCGCAGGTGGCGATGAGCAGTTCGGCCTGGAGTTCGGGGTCCGCGACCTCGATGCCGAGCAGCCGCTCGATCCGTTCCAGCCGCTGGTAGAGCGACTGCCGGCCGATGTGCAGCAGGGCGGCGGTGCGGGTGGGCGAGCAGCCGTGCCGCAGGTGCACCTCCAGGGTGCGCACCAGGTCGCTGGCATGCCGGGACTCCCACTCCAGCACCGGGCCGAGCGCGTCCTCGGCCAGCCGGGTCCACCGTTCGCGGCCCCCGGAGCGGCTCAGCTCCCGTTCCAGGGTGAAGGCCCGCGCGGTGGCCACGTACGGCTGCGGCGGGCCGGGCCGGCGGGGCTCGGCGGGCGGCACGGTGGCGGCGAGTTCCAGGGTGGCGGCGGCCTCGCGCAGGCTCTCGCCGTACCGCTCCCAGCCGGCCTCGGCGGGCACGGCGGGCCCGAGCCCGACCAGCGCGGCCGCCGGGGCGGTCTCCTGCAGCACCGCCCGGACGGCGCGCACCGGGTCCGGGGCCGCCGGGACGGCCAGCAGGGCGAGGATCCCGCCGCGCATCGCGGCCGCCAGGGCGGTGCCGCTGAGCCGGCCGAGCAGCGGGGCGGTCATCCGGGCCGGCAGCGCCTCGGGCAGGCCGCGGGCCGCCAGGCCCAGCAGCCGGTGCCCCGGCGGGACCCGGAACCCGGCCGCCTCCGCGCGGGTGGCGGCCGCGGCGCGGCCCGTCCTCGCCCCGTCGCCCGTGCTGACGCCGTCCAGCAGGTCGCCGAGCAGCGCCCGGCCGTGGCCGGCGGGGTCGGACGGGGTCCGCGGGGCGTCCCGGGGTTCGCGGGCCGTCCGTCCGGCCGGTGCGAGGGAGGAGTTCGCGGCGTTCACCGCCTCGGCGACCCGCGCGAACGGCACGACCCGGCGCAGCACCACCAGCGGCAGGCCGAGCCGTTCGGCCTCGGCCGTCACGGCGGCCGGCATCCGCGGCAGTGCCCGGCCGACCTGCGCGAAGAGCGCGGCCGCGCCCCGGCCGGCGAGCTCCCGGACGAACGCCCGCTGCCGCTCCGGCGTGGAGCGGGCCAGGCCGCGGCCGTCGGTGAGCAGCAGCTCGCCGCCGTTCAGGAAGGACCAGCCGTCGTGCACCTCGCCGGCGTGCACCCGCCGGACGGGCCGGTCCAGCGCACCGCGGCCGGCCAGCAGCAGCGGGGCGGCGGGCCCCAGGACGTCGAGGGAGAGGACCTCGCGGACGGTGAGAGCGGGCACGGCGGCCTCCCGGCGGAGTCTGTACGGGGTGGGTCTCTGTGGTGGGCGCGGCTCGCTGCGGGTCGGGCGCGCGGCGGCGGGCGGGATGCCGCCGGGCGGGGAATCGGGCGGGCCGATCGGTCGGACAGGGCGCCAGGGAGGGTACGCACCCTTCGTTGCCACGGTGTTTCGGAAACGGGAGGTGGAGCCGGTGGATCTGCAGCGGATGCTCGCGGTCGCGGTCGAGGAGGCCAGGGCCGGGCTGGCGGAGGGAGGCATCCCGATCGGTGCGGCGCTCTTCGACGAACACGGCGAACTGCTCGGACGCGGCCGCAACCGCCGCGTCCAGGACGGCGATCCGTCCATGCACGCCGAGACCGCCGCCTTCCGGGCGGCGGGACGGATGCGCGGCTACGGCCGCACCACGATGGTCACCACGCTGTCGCCCTGCTGGTACTGCTCCGGCCTGGTACGCCAGTTCGGGATCGGCCGGGTGATCGTCGGCGAGGCCCGGACGTTCAGCGGAGGCCATGACTGGCTGGCCGAACACGGCGTCGGCATCACGGTGCTGGACGACCCCGAGTGCGTCCGGCTGATGACGGACTTCATCGCGGCCCGGCCCGAGCTGTGGTTCGAGGACATCGGCGAATGACGCGGACAGGAGCGAACGGCGTGGCAGAGGTACGGATTCCCACGGTCGACCTCGGTGCGTGGACCGGCGGCACGGCGGAGGAACGGGCCCGGATCGCCCGCAGCGTCGACGAGGCGCTCGGCCGGGCGGGCTTCCTGCTGCTCACCGGCCACGGGGTGACCGAACGGGAGCGGGCCGAGGTGCGGGCCGCCGCCCGCGGGTTCTTCGCCCTGCCGGAGGAGGTGAAGCAGCGGTACGCGGTGAAGGTCGGCGGCCGCGGCTGGCTCGGCCCCGGCGCCGAGGCCAACGGCTACGCGGAGGGCACCGAGACCCCGCCCGACCTCAAGGAGTCGTGGTCGGTCGGCGCCGACCGGGCCACCGGGGACCCCGGGTTGGACGACTTCTGGTTCCGGCCCAACGTCTGGCCGACCGCCGAGGCACCGCGCCTGCAGGGGCTGGTGGAGGCGTACATGGCGCGGATGCGCACCGCCGCCGACGAGACCCTGCGGCTGCTCGCGGCGGCCCTCGGACAGCCCGAGGACTTCTTCACCCGGCACACCGGGGCGCCCACCTACACCTGCAACATCAACTGGTACCCGTCCGTCGACACGGCCGGCCCGCCGCTGCCCGGCCAGTACCGGATCGGCCCGCACACCGACTTCGGCACCGTCACCCTGCTCGACCGGCAGCAGGGCCGCGGCGGACTCCAGGTGTGGACGGAGGAACAGGGCTGGGCGGACGCCCCCTGGGACCCGGCCGCGCTCACCGTCAACATCGGCGACCTGATGGCCCGCTGGACCGGCGACCGCTGGCGGTCCGGGCGGCACCGGGTTCTGCCGCCCTCCCCCGAGGCCCCCGACGAGGAACTCATGTCGCTGGTCTACTTCTACGAGTGCGACCCGCACACCACCGTCAGCCCGCTCCCGGCCCCCGTCGGGCGGGTGGCGCACCCACCGGTCGACTCCACCGCCTACCTGCGGGCCAAGCTGGACGCCATCACCGTCGGCTGACCGCCCCCGGACACACCCGTGCCCGCAGGCCCCGGACGGGGACCTGCGGGCACGGGCCCTGATCGGCGGGGCCGGGTCAGCCGCGGACCTCGGCCACGGCGGCGCCCAGCGCCTCCTTGATGCGCGGGCCGAGGCGGGTGAAGCCCAGCTCCTTCATGGCGGCGCGCAGCAGCTCGTCGTCGCTGCGCTCGGTGCCGTCCCCGTCCAGCCAGCCCACCAGGGCCGCCAGCTCGGCCGGGGTGTAGGCCGTGACGGCCTTGCCCGCGACGATCTCCGGCTTCTCCGGACGGCCGGCCGCAGCCGCAACGGGCTCCGGCTCGGGCTCGGCCACGGGCTCCTCCACCGCGACAGGCTCGGGCTCGACCTCGGCCACCGGCTCAACCTCGACGACGGGCTCGGGCTCCGCCTCGACGACCGACTCGACCTCGGCCACCGGCTCAACCTCGACGACAGGCTCGGGCTCGACCTCGGCGACCGGCTCCTCGACGGCGATGGGCTCGGGCTCGGGCTCAGCCTCGACAACCGGCTCGGCCTCGGCCACCGGCTCAACCTCGGCCACCGGCTCAGGCTCGACCTCAGCGACCGGCTCCTCGACGGCGACGGGCTCGGGCTCGGGCTCAGCCTCGACAACCGGCTCGGCCTCGGCCACCGGCTCAACCTCGGCAACGGGCTCAGCCTCGGCAACGGGCTCCGGCTCCTCGACGACAGCCTCGGGCTCGGCAGCCTCGACAACCGCAACGGGCTCCTCGGCAACCGGCTCCGCCTCGGCTTCCGCCACGACCTCGGCCTCGACCTCAGCCTCGACGTCCGTCTCGACGGGCTCCTCAGCAACCGCCTCGGTCTCCACCTCGGCCGCAACCTCGACCACGGCCTCCGCCGCGGGCTCGGCCTCAATCTCAGTCTCGGCCTCAGCCTCAGGCTCCGCCTCGACGGCAACCTCGGCCTCGGTCTCGACCTCGGCCACCACAGCGACCTCGACCGCGGCCTCGGCGGCCTCGGCCGCCTGCTCGCCGCCGTCCCGCGGACCGCCCGCCAGCGCCTGGCGGGCGGCCTCCTCCGCGTCGGTGCCGTCCTCGGCGGTGGAGGCGGTGTGCCGGTCGTACGCGGCGAGGGCGGCCTCGCGATCGGCCTGACGCTCGGCCAGTTCGGCGAGCAGTTCGTCCAGGCCCTGCGCGGCGAGAGCGGTGCGCAGGGAGGCGAGGACGGGCAGGCGGAAGAGGGTGCCCTCGTCGGCGGCCAGGCGGTCGACCAGGTCGGCGAGTTCGCCGAGCGGGAGGGACTCCGGGTCCTGGCCGGGCAGCAGGCGGCCGAGCGCGCGGACGGCGGTGCCGAGCGAGTCGATGGCCTGGGCGGTCTCGGCGAGGAGGGCGCCGTCGACCGGGACGGCGGGGGCGGCGCCGCCGGTGGCGAGCGCGGACCAGTCGGTGCGGGCGGTGGCGGCCGCGGCGAGGGCGGCGTGCAGGTCGGCGCGGCCGATCTTCTTGCCGCCGGTCAGACCGCGGGCCTGCGAGCGCAGCGCCCAGCGGCGGCCGAACGACAGCTTGACGTTCTGCTCCGTGCGCCAGGCCCGGGTGCCGGTGGCGGCCGCGAGGGCGTCGAGGTCGGCGGAGAAGGCGTCGGTGCTCAGCGTGGCGGTTGCGGACTGCACGCGCTGCAGGACGTCGAGGAGGGTGCCGAGGCCGAGCAGGGTGTCGGGGACGTCGAGTCCGGCCTTGGCGGCGATGCCGGTGACGGCGCCGCCGATGTCGCGGATGTTGAGGCTGCGCAGCTCCGCGAGGACGGTGGAGGCGGCGCGCGCCTCCTCGCCCTCGGTGACGGTGTCTGCCGCGGCCAGCCAGGGGTTGGCGTCGGGGGTCAGGGTGAAGCCGCCCTGTTCGGCGTAGCGGCCGAGTTCCTCGCGGGTGTCCGGCCCGGCTTCGCCGTCCGGAGTGGCAGCCGGGGCCGGCACCGAGGCGTCGGCGTCGTTCAGGTAGCGCACTGTCATGTGGAAGTCCGGTTCGTGGCGGGGTGACGGGAGGGGGTTGGCGGAGAAGGGCGCCGAGGTGCGGCTCGGCGGGTACGGCGCGAGGGCCAGAATACGGGTGCTCGTTCGACGGGTGCACCCACCTGGCGGGTTGTTGCGGGACTGTGCCGTGTCATGGCCCGGTCCGGGGTGCGAGGTGCCGGACGTCGCTGAGCGTGACGGGCGGCAGGAAGTCGCGCAGGGGTTCGCGGTGCCACCACTCGCCGGTCGTCCTGAGTCTGCGCCAACTGCTGTACCGGTAGCGGTAGAGACGCGCGCGGACGAAGGTGGGCGGGCTGTCCGGGAAGGGGTTGTGGCGCAGCAGCCGGAGGGTGTCGGGGTCGTTGACGAGCAGCCGCGCGACGAGCGGGGCGAACCAGGGCCTGGCGTAGGAGGGCGAGATGGCGGCGAACCACATCAGCCAGTCCAGCCGGAGGTGATAGGGGGCGATCTGTCGTGGCATTCGCCGGAGTTCGCCCGGTTTGCCCCGGAATCCATAGGCCTGCCAGCGGGTCCCGGGGCCGGGGAGTTCGGCGTCGGTGCCCTCCAGGACGATCTCGTGCCGGATGCGGGTGACGGAACCGAAGGCGCCGTAGGTGTTCACCAGGTGCAGTCGGTCGAAGGAGCGGTTCATCACCTGGTGGCGGGAGAGCAGGTTGCGGGCGGGCCGGTAGCTGAGGACGAGGACGCCGGCGGTGAGGGCGAGCACGAGGACCTCGTACCAGACGGGCGGGCCCGGGTAGTGCGGTGCGGCGGGCAGCGGGAGCAGCCGGTCGGCGGTGCCGGCGTCGACGACGGAGAGGGCGAGGGCGATGGTGATCCAGTTCAGCCAGGCGAAGTTGCCGGAGAGCACCAGCCAGAGCTGGGTGACGGTCATCAGGGCGGCGGCGGTGCTGGCGATCGGCTGCGGCAGGAAGAGTGCGAACGGTACGGCGAGTTGCACGAAGTGGTTGGCGCCCGCCTCGATCCGGTGCAGCGGGCGGGGCAGGTGGTGGAAGAACCAGCTGAGCGGGCCCGGCATCGGCTGGGTCTCGTGGTGGTAGTAGAGGCAGGTCAGGTCGCGCCAGCAGGCGTCGCCGCGCCACTTGATCAGGCCGGCGCCGAACTCGACGCGGAAGAGCAGCCAGCGCAGCAGCCACATCACGGTGACCGGCGGCGCGACGTCGCCGTTGCCGAGGAAGACGGCGAGCACGCCGGCCTCCAGCAGCAGCGACTCCCAGCCGAAGGCGTACCAGGTCTGGCCGACGTTGACGATGGAGAGGTAGAGCACCCAGAGCAGCGCCCACCAGAGCATGGCCGCCCAGAGCGGGACGAGGTCCCCGGCGCCGGCGGCGAGGGCGGCGGCGAGCGCGGCGCCCGTCCAGGCGGTCGCGGCGAAGGCCCGGTCGCTGTAGTGGAGGTGGAAGAGGCTGGGCGAGCGCCGCATCGGGACGCGGGCGGTGAACTGCGGGACGGGGAGGATGCCGCGCTCGCCGATCAGGGCCCGGAACTGGTTGGCGGCGGCGACGAATCCGACCGTGTAGAGCAGGGCGAGCAGCCGCTGGAAGACCTGGCGGGCGAACCAGTAGTCGGGTGCCGCGAACCACTCCACCTCGTGCGCTCTCCTCGGTCGTCCGCGCTCGGACCGTCCCATGCCTACCACTCCCGAGGGGGATCCGCTCGCGGGGCCGTCCGTCCGGGCCGCCGACTTCATCCGGAAGGCGCACCGGGCGCGGAGGCGGCGCGGGGGTGCGGCGCGACCGCGGGGTGGGACGGGTCTCCCGCGGGGCGGCCGGACTGTGATCTCATACCAGGTGTTCAGCACCGAAACCGGGAGACACCCATGACATCGGCTTCGCCGCAGCCTGCCGCCGACCCGTCCTGTCCAGATCCGTCCCGATCCGCCCCCGCCGACCGCATCGCGCCCCTCGATGCGGTCGACATCTCCGACGCCACCCCCGGGGCCGAAACCACCGGCCGGCGCGGCATCTCCGGTGCGGTGTGGGGTGCGCTCGGCATCGTCTACGTGGTGTGGGGTTCGACCTACCTGGCGATCCGGGTGGTGGTGGAGACCATGCCGCCGTTCCTGTCCGGATCGATGCGCTTCGTCGCGGCCGGCCTGGTGCTGGCGGCGCTGATCGCGGTACGGCAGGGGCCGGCCGCACTGCTGGTGCGGCCGCGCGAACTGGCCTCGGCGGCGGTGGTCGGCGTGCTGCTGCTGGTCGGCGGCAACGGTCTGGTGGTGCTGGCGGAGCAGTCGGTGCCGTCCGGGCTGACCGCGCTGATGGTGGCGAGCGTGCCGCTGTGGGTGGTGGTGCTGCGCCGGCTGACCGGCCACCGGACCCCGCTCTCCACCCTGGGCGGCGTACTGGTCGGCCTGCTCGGGCTGGCGGTGCTGAGCGCGCCCGGACTGACCGGCGAGGTGCGGCTGCTGGGCCTGGTCGCAGTGCTGGTCGCCGCGCTGCTGTGGGCCTGCGGCTCGGTGCTGGCCGGCCGGCTGCCGATGCCGGCCAACCCGCTGACGGCCAGCGTGTACGAGATGCTCGCGGGCGGCGTCGGCGCGCTGGTGCTGGCCTTCGTCCGGCACGAGCCGCAGGGGTTCCACCCGGCCTCGGTGTCGACCGCGTCCTGGGCCGGGCTGGCGTACCTGGTGGTCTTCGGCTCGCTGGTCGCGTTCAGCGCGTACGCCTGGCTGCTGCAGCGCGCGCCGCTGCCACTGGTGGCGACCTACGCGTACGTGAACCCGGTGGTGGCCGTGCTGCTCGGGTGGCTGGTGCTCTCCGAGGCGCTGACCTGGCCGATCGTCCTCGGCGGCGCCGTGGTGGTCGCCGGGGTGTGCCTGGTGGTGCGCACCGAGCGCCGATAGGACCTGCGCGGAGCATCGGGCGCCGGGGCGGCGTACATGAGTTGAGAAGTTGTCGGCTTTTCCGGCCCGCAAGCCCATCTGCGAGGATCATGTATTCAACAAGATAACAATGTGGTCGAGAAATCTTAGCGAACGTTTTACTTGTTGACGGGCCGCGGGGACGGCGGATTGACTGCCTCGTCGCCGCACTCCGCGGCGCTGTCAGGGAGGCACCACCCACCATGAACGCATTGACGCGTCGCATCCTCGCCGGCACGGCCGCTGTGTCGGCGGCGTTGTCGCTGGCCGCATGTGGCTCGGGTTCCGACGCGGGCTCCTCCTCCGGGACGAAGACCATCGGTCTGCTGCTCCCGGAGAAGTCCTCGTCCACGCGGTACGAGAGCTTCGACAAGCCGCTGATCGAGGCCTCGGTCGCCGCACTGTGCACCAAGTGCGAGGTCGACTACGCCAACGCGGACGGCGACGAGACCGTCCAGAAGCAGCAGTTCGACGACCTGCTGGCCAAGGGCGTCAAGGTCATCCTCCTCGACCCGGTGAACTCGGGCGCCACCGCACCCTGGGTGGACGCCGCCAACAAGAAGGGTGTCAAGGTCATCGCCTACGACCGGCTCGCCGCCGGCAAGGTGTCCGCCTACATCTCCTTCGACAACGAGCGCACCGGCGAGCTGCAGGGCCAGGCGCTGCTCGACGCGCTCGGCAGCAAGGCGTCGAACGCGAACGTCGTCATGATCAACGGTGCCGAGTCGGACCCGAACGCCGCCCAGTTCAAGAAGGGTGCGCACAAGATCCTCGACGACAAGGTCAAGAAGATCGTCTACGAGCAGTCGGGCGAATGGAAGCCCGAAGTCGCGGCGACCAAGGTCAACGAGGCGATCAGCCACTTCGGCAAGAACGGCATCCAGGCCGTGTACTCGGCCAACGACGGCATGGCCACCTCCATCATCGGCGCCCTCAAGGGTGCCGGGATGAACGTGCCCGTCGGCGGCCAGGACGCCTCCCTGGACGCGATCCAGCGCATCCTGGCCGGCGAGCAGACCTACACCATCTACAAGCCGTACAAGCCCGAGGCCGACGCCGCCGCCACCATGGCCGTCTACCTCGTGAAGGGCCTGGACATCACCTCGGTCGCCAGCGCCATGACCGAGAGCGGCGGCCTGCAGATCCCGTCGATGCTGCTCAGCCCGATCGTCGTCACCAAGGACAAGGTGGCCTCGACCGTCATCGCCGGCAACCTCTACAAGGCCTCCGAGGTCTGCACCCCGCAGTACGCCGAGGCCTGCAAGGCCGCCGGCGTCGAGGTGAACTGAGCCAAACCCCCGCCGCCGCCCGGCGGGCGCGTCAGCCGCGCGCCCGCCGGGTGGCCGCGATGCAGCCCAGCACCGCCAGCGCCGCCACCGGGGCACGGGTGTTCGTCCGCCAGCCGCTCTTCCAGAACCCGACCGGCGCGGTGCTCTCCGCCGCCCGGCGGCCGGAGGTGCTGCGGATCGCCCGGGAGGCCGGGGCGTTCGTGGTGGAGGACGACTTCGCCCGGCGGCTGGTGCACGCGGACGCCCCGCCGCCCGCCCCGCCGCTGGCCGCCGACGACCCGGACGGGGTGGTGGTGCACGTCCGCTCGCTGACCAGGCCGACCTCGCCCAACCTGCGGGTGGCGGCACTGACCGCACGCGGACCGGCCTTCGAACGGCTGCGCGCCGTCCAGGCGGTGGACGGTTCCTTCGTCCCGCGGCCGCTCCAGGACGCCGCACTCGAACTGGTCGGCGCACCGGCCTGGGGCCACCACCTGCGCACCCTCGCCGGACGGCTCCAGGAGCGCCGCAGGGCGCTGGCGGGCACCCTGCAGCGGCTGCGGCCGGACGTGCTCGCCCCGCGGCTGCCGGCCGGCGGCCACCACCTGTGGCTGCGGCTCCCCGAGGGCACCGATCCGCAGGAGACCACCGCCGCCGCACTGCGCGCCGGGGTCGCGGTCACCCCGGGAGGGGCGTACTTCACCGCCGAGCCGCCGGCCCCGTACCTGCGGGTCGGCTACGGCGCCGCGGAGAGCACCGAGCAGCTGGTGGCGGGGGCGGAGCGGCTGGCCGGGGTGCTGGGCGACACGGCCTGAGCCGCGCGGCACCCACTGCCCGGGCCGGGGCGCCGGACGGGCGCCCCGGCCGGAACGCGGGTCAGCCCGACAGCCCCGGGCGGCCCGGCTGGAACGGCGGCAGCATGTCGCCGGGGCCGCGCCCGGACTGCTGCAGGCGGTCCACCAGCAGCGCGGCCAGCGTGCCGAGCTCCTCCTCGGTGCGGGACTGCGCGGTGACGTCCATGCCGACCGTCAGCACGCCGTTGACCATGCCGGTGCGCGCATTGCGCAGTGGCGTGCAGGTGAAGGTGTACACCTGCTCCGCGCGCCGGGCCCCGGGCAGGTAGGACTGCACCCGGACGTCCTTGAGCACGGTGCCCCGGCCGGTGCGGTACGCCTCGGTGACGGCGAGCGGCAGCCCGGCGGCGGCCAGCTGCGGGTAGGCGTGGCCGAGGCCCACGAACGGGCCGGGGGCGCCGAAGATGCCGGCGTGCTCGGCGTTGGCGTAGCGGATCTCGTGCTCGGGCCCGTCGGTGAGCATGATCGGGAACGGCGAGCCGTCGAACGCGGCGAACATCTCCTGCTGCTGGGCGAGCAGGTTGTCGCGCAGGCGGATCTCGGAGAGCAGCGCCTCGGCCAGGTGCTGGATGTCCTTCAGCCGCTCGCGGCCCCACTGGCGGGGCTCGCGGTCGAGCACGCACACCGTGCCGATGACGGTGTTGGTGTCGTCCACCAGCGGCGCGCCCAGGTAGGCGCGGACGCCCAGCTCGTCGACGACCGGGTTACCGGCGAACCGGGGGTAGGCGAGGATGTCGTCCAGGGCGAGCGGCGAGCGCTGGGCGACGACGTGCGGGCAGAAGCCGTGGCTGAGCGGCATCTCCCGGGCCGGCAGGTCGAAGGCGATCCCGCGGTCCGCCCAGGCGTCGTCCTCGACCGGCTGGGCCTGTGCGGGATTTGGCGGAATGTAGAGCCCCCGGAACATCTGGCGCTCGTCGTTGATGAAGTTGACCATCGCAATCGGCGCGCGGGTGATGCTGGCGGCCAGGTGGGCGAATCGGTCGAAAGCCTCGTCCGGACTCGGGTCGTTGAGACCCAGGCTGCGGAGCCGGCGCGTCCGGTCGGACTCGCCCCCACCGCCCGGATAGGCGTTCTGAGCGCTCATCACATCAGTCATGGCCGACATGGTGTCAGACCCGGGCGGCCTCCGGACCGGCGGAGTCTCATCAGACGGACGAAATCCGAGGGTGAAGATCCATTCCCCGATGACGTCCGGTCAAATCCTGTCACGAAAAGGTCACATACAGATCTCGCCATTTCATGATCACGCTCTGGAGGTGCGCAGTGACGCATATGACAATGTTTCCTTGCCGAGGGCGGGAGACCGCCCATCCGCGCGCGGCCCTCAACGGCGCGGCGGCCGACTCGACCACCCCATCCCCTGCGGCGGCCCCTGCCCGGGGACGGGGCGGCGGCGAATCCGACCGACGAGAGGACGCCCCATGCTGGGCCAGGACTACTTCACCGACGAGCGGCACGAGCAGCTCCGTGCCGAGGTGCGCGAGTTCGCGGAGAAGGAGGTGCGGCCGCAGATCGCCAGGATGGAGGCGGAGCGCTCGATCGAGCACGACCTCGCCCGGGAGATCGCCCGGAGAGGATGGATCGGCGTCACCATCCCCAGGGTGTACGGCGGCATGGGGCTCGGCCACTTGGCCAAGACCGTCGTCATCGAGGAACTCTCCCGGGTCAGCGGCGCGATGGGCGCGATCGCCCAGGCCTCCCAGCTCGGCGTCGCCAAGGTGATCCACTTCGGCTCCGAGCAGCAGCGCCGCCAGTGGCTGCCGCAGTTCGCCGACGGGCGCGCACTGCCGACCATCGCGGTCACCGAGCCGGAGTCCGGCGGCCACGTCCTCGGCATGACCGGCACCGCCCGCAAGCGCGGCCGCGAGTACGTGCTCAACGGCCGGAAGTGGTTCGTCGGCAACTCGCACATCGGCGACGTGCACGGCGTGGTGTTCCGCACCGGCAAGGGCTCGCGCGGCCTGTCCGCCTTCCTGGTGCCCAGCGACGCGCCCGGCTTCCGGCTCGGCGACCCGGGCAGCCAGAGCGGCCTGCACGGCTTCAGCTTCGGCGAGCTGATATTCGAGAACTGCCGCATCCCGGTCGACAACCGGCTCGGCCCCGAGGGCGCCGGCCTGGACGTGGCGTACTCCTCCAGCATCCTCTACGGCCGGCCGAACCTCGCCGCCGTCGCCCTGGGCATCCACCGGGCGATCGTGGAGGACACCGTGCGCTTCGCCGAGGGCCGCTCGCTCTACGGCAAGCCGCTCACCGAACTCCCCAACATCAGCCTGAAGATCGGCGAGATGCAGTCCCGGCTGATGACCGCACGGCTGGCCGCCTACCACGCCGCGCACCTGCTCGACCTCGGCCGGCCCTGCGACGCCGAACTGATGAACTCCAAGCTGGTGAACACCGAGTACGCCCTGGACTCGGCCCGCAACGCCATGGAGATCCACGCGGCCCGGGGCCTGCAGGCAGACTTCGGGATCGAGCGCTACCTGCGCGACGCCACCCACGTCTACCCGCCCGCCGGCACCTCCGACGTGCAGCGGCTCCGGCTCGGCCAGGTCGCCGCCGGCAGCTACGGCGTGCAGTGGTCGGAGAAGCTCGCCGAGCTGGCCAAGCTCTCCAGCACGGCGTGGACGCCCCAGGCGCTCGCGGTCTGACGGACGCCCCTCGGCCGCCCGGCGCTCCGGCGCCGGGCGGATCGAACACGTATCGCACAACTCACTTTCAGTCAGATGATGTTGCTCATCGGGGTCTCGGGGCTGGTAGCGTTCAGCAGTCGACGGCACAGCCATGCGAATCCGCTTGATGACGGTCAGTCAACAAACGGATGTCCTTGCTGGTCAAAGCTTTTGACACCAAGTCTCCACCACACGGGCACACGCCGCTTGCACCCGCACGAGGACTCAGATGCCAGGCATACCGGCCCAGCGCCCCGGCCACCGCGCCGACCGCACCGGCTCGCTCCGAACCTCCCTCCTCCCCCTGGTGCTGGTCCCCTGCGCCGGCCTCGCCGTCGCCTGGGGCTACGCCGGGGTGCTGCTGCTCAACAGCGGCCACCGGCTCGCACTCGCCCTCGGCAGCGCCGCGGTCGCCGGGGTACTGGCCTGGAGCCTCGTCCAGGGCCGGCGCACCGCCCGGGTGCTCACCGCCCGCGTGGACGGGCTGCGGGAGATCACCCGCACCCTCGCCGAGACCGAACTGCCCGGCGTCGTCCGGCAGATCGAGGCGGGCGAGTCCGTCGCCCCGGTGGCCGACGGCCGTACCGCCGCCCGGCGCCCCGGCGGGGACGAGATCCAGCAGGTCGCCGAGGCGGTGGACGCCGTCCGGCGCACCGCCGTCGCCGCGATCGTCCAGCAGGCGCAGAGCCGCGAGGGCACCAAGAAGGTCTTCCTCAACATCGCGCGCCGCACCCAGGTCCTGATCCACCGCCAGATCACCATGCTGGACGAGCTGGAGCGCCAGCACGAGGAGCCGGAACTGCTCAAGGAGCTGTTCGCGGTCGACCACCTGGCGACCCGGATGCGGCGCAACGCCGAGAACCTGGTCATCCTCGGCGGTGCGCTGCCGGCCCGCCGCTGGCGCAACGCCGTGCCGATGGTCAACGTGCTGCGCTCGGCGGTCTCCGAGACCGAGAACTACGCCCGGGTCGCCGTCCAGGGCGTGCCGCGCACCGCGCTCAGCGGGCAGGCCGTCGCCGACGTCATCCACCTGGTCGCCGAGCTGATCGAGAACGGCACCACCTTCTCGCCCCCGTACACCCAGGTCCTGGTCTCGGCGCAGGAGGTCCCCAAGGGCCTCGCCGTCGAGGTCGAGGACCGCGGCCTCGGCATGTCCGAGGAGGAGTACGAGCGGCTGAACGCCTACCTCGCCGACCCGCCCGAGCTGGACGTCGCCGCGCTCGGCGACGACCTGCGGCTGGGCCTGTTCGTGGTCTCCCGGCTCGCCGCCCGGCACGACGTCCAGGTCACCCTGCGGCCCTCCCCGTACGGCGGCACCCGGGCCGTGGTGCTGCTGCCCGCCGCACTGATGGAGGCCGCACCGGCCCCGTCCGGCTTCCCGGGGCTGCCGTTCGGCGCCCGGGTGGCCGAGCAGGGCGCCGGGCAGTCCGACGGACAGGGCAGCGGGCTGACCGCCGGGGCGCCGATCCCCGGCCTGCCCGGCGCCGTGGTCTCCGCGACGCCCTTCCGCCGCCCGGCCGCGCCGGCCGCACCCGCACTGTTCGCCGAGCCGGCCGAGCGGCCCGTCCACGAGGCCGCATCCGAGCCGCTGCAGCTGCCGACCCGGCGGCCCGAGGCGCCCGCGCTGCCCGCCGCACCCGCCTTCCGGCCCGCGGCCCCCGCCGCCCCGGCCCCGCTGCAGGTGCCGGACGTCCAGGAGCTGCAGGACCCGCAGGAGCTCACGGCCGACGGCGAGCTGCGCACGCCGAAGATACTGCCCAAGCGGGTGCGCAACGCCAGCCTGGCCGACCAGCTCCGGGAGGCGGCCGCCGCCGAGCGCACCCCCGCCGCCGGCACGGCGATCCCCCGGCCGGCCCGCCCGGCACCCGACGACGACCCCTCGCCGCAGCGCTCGCGCGCCACCATGGCCGCCATCCAGCGCGGTACCCGCACCGCCCGCGACTCCGCACCGCAGCCGCAGCCCACCGCGGCCGCCGAACCCGACCACGCACCCGACCACGCCCCTGCTCGCGAGGACCAGCCCTGATGACGACCCAGCCCACCGAAACCCAGCGCGACCTCAACTGGCTGCTGGACGAGTTGGTCTCCCGGGTACCGGAGACCCGGCACGCCGTGGTGCTGTCCGAGGACGGCCTGCTGGTCGGCATGGACAAGAACCTCGACCGCGCCGACGGCGAGCACCTGTCCGCCGTCGCCTCCGGCCTCCAGAGCCTCGCCCGCGGCGCCGGCCAGCGCTTCGACGGCGGCCGCGTCCGGCAGACCGTGATCGAGATGGACCACCTGTTCCTCTTCGTCACCACCGCGGGCCAGGGCGCCCGTCTCGCCGTGCTCACCTCCGAGGCGGTCGACGCCGGCCTGATGGCGTACGAGATCAACATGCTGGTCAAGCAGGTCGGTGCGTACCTCACCGCCGCGCCGCGCAGCGATGCCGGCCGGGAGCGGGCGGGTGACCTTGCGTGACCCCCGAGGAGGCCTGGTTCGACCGGGAGGCGGGGCACCTCGTCCGCCCTTACGCGATCACCGGCGGGCGGACCGAGTCGGGCCGCACTGAGTATTCGCTGATCACCCTGGTGGTGACCACCGACCCGCGGGCCGACACCGCCCGGCTGGCCCCCGAGCCGGCCGCGATCCTGGCCATGTGCCGGGAACGTCCGCTCGCGGTGGCCGAGATCGCCGCCCAGCTCGACCTGCCGGTGAGCGTGGTCAAGGTGCTGCTGGGCGATCTCGCCGACGCCGCGCTGATCATCACGCGGGCGCCGGTACCGCTGGCCGAGGTGCCCGACCTGGCCCTCGTCCAGGCCGTCATAGACGGTGTGCGCAATCTCTGAGAACAGCTGAGGAGCAAGCACGATGACCCAGAGCCTGGTCCCCGGGGCGGTCAAGATCCTGGTGGCGGGCGGTTTCGGCGTGGGCAAGACCACCATGGTCGGCTCGGTCAGCGAGATCGAACCGCTGTCGACCGAGGAGCGGATCACCCAGGCCAGCGTCGGCGTGGACAGCCTGGACGGCATCCGCGACAAGGCCACCACCACGGTCGCCATGGACTTCGGCCGGATCACCATCCGCGACGACCTGGTGCTCTACCTCTTCGGCACGCCCGGGCAGTTCCGCTTCTGGTTCATGTGGGACGACCTGGCGCTGGGCGCGCTCGGCGCGATCGTCCTCGCGGACACCCGGCGGCTGGAGTCCAGCTTCGCCGCGGTGGACTACTTCGAGCAGCGCGGGGTGCCGTTCGCGGTCGGCGTCAACTGCTTCCACGGCCGCCGGGAGGCGACCGCCGAGGACGTCCGCGCCGCACTCGACCTGGACGAGTCGGTGCCGGTGGTGCTGTGCGACGTCCGCGAGCGGGCCTCCAGCAAGGAGGTGCTGCTGGCCCTGCTGGACCGCGTCCGCAGCGGAGCGCTGGCGGCAGCGGGGCAGTCGGCCTGACGCGAGGACAACCACTGAGGGGCGCGTGCCTTGAAGGACGTGCTCTAGAGCGGGGCGAGCTGGAGGACGGCGATGCCTGCCACCACCACTGCTCCGGCGGCCATCCGGGCTGCGCCGAGGCGCTCGCGGAAGACCAGCGCGCCGATCAGTGCGGCGATCAGGATGCTGGTCTCCCGCAGGGCGGCGATCGTCGCCAGGTCTCCGTGCGCCTGGGCCCACACCACCAGGCCGTAGGCGGTCAGCGAGAGCAGCCCGCCGGCCACCCCCTGCACCCAGCCGGGGCCCGGCTGGCAGAACAGCGAGGGGCCGCGCAGCACCACCGCGGTCAGCAGCATCCCGGCGCCCTGCAGGACGAACAGCCAGGCGATGTAGCCGAGAACGGTGTTGGAGGTGCGCACGCCCGTCCCGTCGACCACGGTGTACCCGGCGATCATGGCGCCGGTGCCGAGGGCCGCCGCGACGGCGGGCAGCTGCCCGCGGCCCGGCACGCCGTCGGCGAACGCCAGCCCGGCCAGGCCGACCGAGATCACCAGCACCCCGGCCCACTGCGCGGCGCCGAGCGGCCGGCCCAGCACCAGGACGGACAGCGCGGCCACCAGCCAGGGCGCGGTGCCCCTGGCCAGCGGGTACATCTGGCCGAAGTCGCCGAGCCGGTAGGCCTGCAGGAGCAGCAGCTGGTAGAGCACCTGGAGGACCGCCGAGGCGGCCAGGTAGGGCCAGGCGCGGGCGTCGGGCAGCGGGGCGAGGCAGGCCAGCAGGACGCCGCCGGCCAGGAAGGCCGCGTTGATCAGCGCGAAGCCGACCACCTTGTCGGGGAGGGCGTGGGCCAGCGCGTTCCACACCGCGTGCAATGCCGCCGCCACCAGCACGACCACCGGCACCATCGTCGCGTCCATGCCCGCTCCCGTCCCCTCGGAGACGTCCGAGGGTACCAACCAGTGCGAACGTGACGAATCATCAACGCGACTGCAGGAAGATCGCGTTACGGTCACGGTCTTGGCAGGATGGCGGCATGTCCACCACCCTCGGGCCCGTCCCCGCCCAGCCCTCCCCGCCCGCCGCGGCGGCGGCACCGGGCGCGCCGACCGAACAGACCGCCCCGGCCGAGCCCGCCCCGCGGGCGGAGGAGGGCGGGCACATGATCGTCTGCGGCCAGGACACCCTGGCCTTCCGGCTGGCCGTGGAACTCACCACCCTGTACGGACGGCGGGTCACCGTGGTGGTGCGCTCCCTGCAGGAGGGGCAGAGCCCGCAGATCGCCGCACTGGCCGCCGAACGGCGGCTGCCGGTACGGGTGGTGGAGGCCGCCGAGCCCAGCACCGCCGTGCTGGCCGAGGCCGGTGTCCGGGAGGCCGCGGCGCTCGCCCTGACCGGCTCGGACGACCAGGCCAATGTGCAGGCCGCACTGCGCGCCCGCCGGCTCAACCCCGGTGTCCGGCTGGTGCTGCGGGTCTACAACCGCCGGCTCGGCAAGCGGGTCGGCCAGCTGCTGGACCGGGCCGCCGCCGCCCGCACGGCGGAGGACGCGGCCGTGCCGGAGGCGTCCACCACCGTGCTGTCCACCTCGGCCACCGCCGCCCCCGCGCTGGTCTCCGCCGCCGTCGCCGGCCACCCGGCCGTGGTGCACGTGGACGGCCGGCTGCTGCGCGCCGCCGAACTCCCCGCGGGCGAACGACCCCAGGGCACCGAACTGGCCACCCTGGCACTGCTGCCGGGCGGCCTGCGGGGCCGTCCGCCGGTGCTGCTGCCCGGCCCGGAGGAGGCCCTGCCGGAGGGCGGCCGGCGGCTCGTCCTGGAACTCCTCGGGGTGCCCGAGGAGCACCGGGCGCGGCGGCGGCTGCCCGGCCTGTCCGCGCTGCCGATCGCCGCGCTGTTCTCCCGCCGGCTGCGGGTCGCCCTCGCCTCGCTGGCCGCTCTGCTCGCCCTGTTCGCCGGCCTCACCTCGGCCCTCACCGGCGAGAACCCGCTGCACACCGCCTACCTCGCGGTGCTGGACGTGATCGCGATCGCCGACCCGGCCACCGCCGACACCCCGGCCCGCAAGGTGTTGCAGATCCTCACCGCACTCAGCGGGCTGCTGCTGATGCCGCTGCTGACCGCGCTCACCCTGGAGGCGCTCGGCACCTTCCGGGCCGCCTCGGCGCTGCGGCGGCCGCCGCGCGGCATCTCCGGGCACGTGGTGCTGCTGGGGCTCGGCCGGGTCGGCAGCCGGGTGCTGGACCGGCTGCGCGAGCTGGACCTGCCGGTGGTATGCGTGGAGAGCGACCCGACCGCCCGCGGGGTGGCCAGGGCCCGCGCCTACGGGGTGCCGGTGGTGCTCGGCGACGCCACCCAGGAGGGCGTCCTGGAGGCCGCCCGCGTCGGCCGGGCCCGCGCCATGCTGGCGCTCACCAGCAACGACTCGACCAACCTGGAGGCGGCGCTCTCCGCCCGCGAGTGCAATCCGGCGCTGCGGGTGGTGATGGGCCTGTTCGACGACGACTTCGCCGGGGACGTCTACCGGGCGCTGCGCGACTCGTACCCGGACGCGGAGACCCGCAGCCACAGCGTGTCGTTCCTGTCCGCACCGGCGTTCGCCTCGGCGATGATGGGCCGCGAGGTGCTCGGCGCGATCGCGGTCGGCCGGCAGGTGCTGCTGGTCGCGGCGGTCGACGTGGGCGACCACCCGGACCTGGCCGGGCGGACGGTCGCCGCGGCGCACCGCCCCGGCGCCTGGCAGGTGCTCGCGCTGGACATCGCCGAGCCCTCCCGGCGCGCCCGCGACCTCGGCCTGGTCTACCGGGCCCGCCCGGAGCTCCGCTGGAACCCGCCCGCCGACCACGTGCTGGGCGCCGGCGACCTGGTGGTCGTCGCGGCGACCCGGGAGGGCCTGGGCCGGCTGCTGCGGGTGTGACGGAACGCCGCGGGCCCGGCCGCCGGGGTCGTCCCTCGGCGGCCGGGCCCGCGGCCGGCGGTCAGCCCTGCTGGATCGTCCAGAACTCGTCCCAGTTCAGGAGACCGTCCTTGCTGGTGTCGGCCTTGGCGATGACGGCCTGGGCCACCGGAACGGTCACGTACGGGTCGCCCATCTCGGCCATGACCTTGGAGTACTCCTCCGGCGAGATGAATCCGTCCCCGTTCACGTCGAAGCGCGCGAACGTCGTCTTGGCCTTCTCGATGTCCATCTCGGCAGGTGCTCCTTCTGGGTGATGCGATGACGCCCGTACGATACCGGCGCCGGGCTGCCGCGAGGAGCCCGGCCACCCCTGCGGGGGATGCGATGGCCGGGCGGGCCGGCCCCGGCCAGACTGGGGGCGTGCCCGAACTTCCGGAGGTGCAGGCGCTCGCGGAGCGCATGGCCGAGGCCTGCGCGGGTCGCTCGGTGGCCCGCGTCGACGTGCTGTCGGTGCAGGTCCTGAAGACCTTCGACCCGCCGCCGCAGGCCCTCCACGACCGCACGGTGGCCGGGGTCGGGCGGCACGGCAAGTTCCTCGACCTCACCGCCGACGGCGGGCCGCACCTGGTGCTGCACCTCGCCCGGGCCGGCTGGGTGCACCGCCGGGCGTCCTTCCCGGCGAAGCCGCCGAGCAGGCGCGGCCCGCTGGCACTGCGCCTGGTGCTCGACGACGGCTCCGGCTTCGACGTCACCGAGCAGGGCACCACCAAGCGGCTGGCCGCGTACGTGGTCGCCGACCCGGCCCTGGTGCCCGGCATCGCCCGGCTCGGGCCCGACGCCCTGGCCGTCACCGAGGAGGAGCTGGCCCGGCTGGCCTCCGGGGCCCGGCAGCGGCTGAAGACCTTCCTCACCGACCAGGCGGTGCTGGCCGGGGTCGGCAACGCCTACTCGGACGAGATCCTGCACCGGGCCGGGCTCTCGCCCTACGCACTGGCCGCCTCGCTGAAGCCGGGGCAGACGGCCGCCCTGCACGCGGCGCTGCGGGCGGTGCTCGGCGAGGCGCTGGAGCACGCCCGGGCGGTGCCCGCGGACGGCCTGAAGGCCGAGAAGAGGGCCGGCCTCGCGGTGCACGGCCGGGCCGGCGAGGCCTGCCCGGTCTGCGGGGACACCGTGCGGTCGGTCGATTTCGCGGACTCCTCGCTGCAGTACTGCCCCACCTGCCAGACCGGCGGCCGGATCCTGGCCGACCGCAGGCTCTCCCGCCTGCTCAAGTAGTGTGCTTGAATCTGCTCGACAGAAGCATGTTCCGAGCAGAATCATGCAAATCGGGGGGCACCGACCGTGCTACTGGTCGTCACACCCAATCCGGCCCTGGACATCACCTACAGCGTGCAGGCGCTGCGGCCGCACACCACCCACCGGGTCGGCACGGTCGCCTCCCGGGCCGGCGGCAAGGGCGTCAACGTGGCCCGGGTGCTCACCGCCCTGGGGCACCGGGCCGTCTCGGTGCTGCCGCTCGGCGGCCCCACCGGCGCCACCGTCGCGGCCGACCTGGCCGCCGCCGGGCTGCCCCACCGGGCGGTGCCGATCACCGGTGACACCCGGCGCACCGTCGCGGTCGCCGACCCGTCCGACGCCACCCTGTTCAACGAGCCGGGACCGCCGCTCACCCCCGTCGAATGGCGGCACCTGGTCTCCGCCGTCGACGAGGCGCTGCCCTCGGCCGGGGTACTGGTGCTCTCCGGCAGCCTCCCGCCGGGCTGCCCCGAGGACGCCTACGCCGAACTCGTCACCCTCGCCCGCCGCCGCGGCACACCGACCGTCCTGGACGCCGACGGGCCCGCACTGACCGCCGCCCTCGCGGCCGGGCCCACCGTGGTCAAGCCCAACGCCGCTGAGCTCCGCGCCGCCACCGGCAGCACCGACGTGCCCGCCGCCTCGGCCGAGCTGCGCCGCCGCGGCGCCGGCGCCGTGGTCGCCTCGCTCGGCCCGGACGGCCTGTACGCCCTCACCGGCACGGGCGCCTGGCGCTGCGCACCGCCCGAGGCCGCCACCGGGAACCCGACCGGCGCCGGCGACGCCGTGGTGGCCGCACTCGCGGCCGGGCTGCTCGCCGGCACCGACTGGCCCGGGATGCTCGCCGAGGCGGTCGCCCTCTCCGCCGCCACCGTCCTCGCACCGCTGGCCGGGGACTTCGACCGCGCCGCCCACCGACGCCTGCGGGCGGCCTCCGGCGCCCGGCCGATGCCCGCCTGACGGTACGTCAGCGCGCCGGGGCCTCGCCCAGCCACCCGAGGGCGGCGACCTGGATGCCGGCCTGGAAGCGGCTGCGGGCGTCCATCCGCACCATCAGGTCGGCCATCATCCGGCGCACCGTGCGCAGCGAGACGCCGAGGCGCTGGCCGGCCCGCTCGTCGGTGAGGCCCTCGGCGAGCAGCCGCAGCAGCTCGCGCTCCTGGGCGGTGAGGCCGTGCGGGTCCCGCTGGACGCTCTCGCCGAGCGGCCTGGCCTGCTCCCACATCTGCTCGAACAGGGCCCGCAGGGCCGCGATCACCCCGGGGCTGCGCAGCAGCACCGCACCCTTGCGCGGGTCCTCCGGGTCGATCGGGACGATGGCGGTGGCGTTGTCGACCAGGATCATCCGCAGCGGCAGCGTGGGCATCGTGCGGACGGCCCCGCCGAGGCCGTGCAGCCAGCGGGCGTACTGCACGGTGGCCGGGTCGTTGCGGACGCTGTCCTGGTAGACGGTGCGCATCCGCACCCCGCGCTCCAGGGTCTCCTGGTCGAGCACCCGGCTGGCCTCCATGACCTGCGGCGGCTGCGGGCCGCCCGGGGCGAAGGAGAGCACCTCGACGGCGGCGTCGGAGGCGAGCTGGACGAGGCGGTCGCGCACCTCGTCGAGACTGCTGATCAGTTCGATGCCGGGCTGGTTGGCCGGCGCGTGGACGCTGGCGTACTCGGCGATCAGGCCGGCCATCGCGGCACGGCTGCGTTCGATCTCCTGCTGGCGGCGGGCGGCCTCGGCCTCCTGCCGGGCGAGTAAGGTCGCCAGGCCGAGTTCGGGATTGACGGCGCGCCAGCGGTCCGAGGAGCCGGTGGGTCTGGTGAGGGCGAGGTCGGCCAGGCGGTCGAGTGCGGCCCGCACCTCGGACTCGTCGGACTCCAGGCGCTCCGCGATGCCCCGCGTGTCCAGCTCCGGGTGCAGGAGCATGGTGCGGTAGACCGCTTCGCCGAACGGGTCGAGGCCGATCGGCACAGCCCCGCTCAACAGCACGCCACCAGAAGTGCGAACACCATCACACCCTCCTGAGAGCGGGTCGACCGGCTGTTCCGACAGGGCGCGAGCATATCGCCACACGGAGGAACACAGAACACTCTTGCGAGCAATCCGGGCGGTCCGATGGATGAACTGTGAACGGGCCGGAACCCCCGTCGCGCATTCTCCACGGTAGCGGGGCCCGACCCGCGCCGAACCGGCCGTGGCATCTTGCTGCCTGGCGAAGATCTGACACCGGCCCGCACCGCCAAGACTGTTGTACATCCGTCAGGCTGGAGGCCGTGTATGCGATCCGCGTCCACCTGGAGGCGCGGGGCGGCCGGCCGCTCCGCGCACCGGTGGCACCCGCCGTGCGGGCCGGACTCGAGCGAGGGCTCCGGGCACCCGCCCGGCTGAGCCACGCCCGCATCCGGCAGTCCGCGGACTCGCTGGACGCGGTGGTGTTCGTCGCCGCCCGCTCGCTGCTCGAGGCCGAGGACCGGCTGCGCGACGCCTGCGGCGAACTCGTCGGCGAGGAAGGCGAACTGAGCGGCTGGGAGCTGCGCTCCTGCGAGGCCGACTCCTGGTTCGCACTGGGCCTGCACGGCCTGCCCAGCCACCCCTGAGCCCCCCGCACCCGCCGCCGGGCGGCCGGCCGAGCTGGCCTCAGGGTGTCACGGCACTCTGGTGCCAGCTCCGGCTGCTGACACGGACCGGCCGGAGCGGCCACTCTCATGGTGTCGGCGGAACGACGGACCGGCAGCCGGGACAGCAGCCCCCACGGGGCCGGCACCGGTCACCCGTCACCCGCCAGTGGACACCACACGGCCCCGGAGGCAGCCCGGGGTCCAGCCGAACGCGAGAGGATCGGGCATCCCCATGACGCAGAAGGTCCGTTTCATCACGATTGTCGCTCTGGGTCTCGGTGTTCTGACCGGCGTCGCCGCCACCGCACAGACCGACGGCAGCGGGTCGGCAGGCCTCCGGGCCGACGGCGGCACCTCGTCCGGGCCCACGTCCACCCCCACTCCGCTCCCCCCGCTGCCCACCGGCCACCAGGACACCTGGGGCTGGGGCTGAGCCGAACCCACCGGCCCCGCACCACGGCGCCGGCCCCCGCAACCCGGCCGGCCGGACGACCCCGCAGACCGAGACGTCGACGCCCACGAGGTAGCCGGATGACCACCCTCCTGGAAAGCCCGCTCCACCCGGCGGCCGCCACCGCCACCGGCGGCACCGCCGCCGTCCGCGTCCTGCTCGCCGACGGACACCACCTGTTCCGCAGCGGGCTCGGCGCCCTGCTCGACCGGGAGAGCGACCTCGCCGTGGTCGCCGAATCCCCCACCGCCGAAGAGGCCGCCGAGGAGGCCGCCAGGACCAGGCCCGCCGTCGCCGTCCTCGACCCCGACCTCCCCGGGCCCGGCGGCAGCGCCACCGCCGCCCTGATCCGCGACCGGGCGCCGGCCACCGCCGTCCTCCTGCTCACCGCCCAACCGCGCACCGCCGACCTGCAGCGCGCCGTCGCCGACGGGGTGGCCGGCGTCCTGCTCAAGGACGTGCCGCCGGCCGCACTGATCTCCGCCGTCCGCGAACTCGCCCGCGGCGGGCGGGTGTACGACCCGCGGCTGGTGGTCGACGCGGTCCGCGGGGGCGGCACGTCGCCGCTCACCCCGCGCGAGGTCACCGTGCTCGGGCACATCGCGGACGGCTCCACCATCAACGAGGTCGCCGCCGCACTCTCGCTCTCCCCCGGCACCGTCCGCAACTACGTCTCCGCAGCCATCGCCAAGACCCGGGCCCGCAACCGCTGCGACGCCATCCGCATCGCCCGCGAACGCGGCTGGCTCTGACACCCGCCGGCCGGCCAAAGGCTGCGGGGTAGCTCATCAGGGGCGCGGGGAACTGCGCAATTCGGAGAAGGTGCACCTGTCGAGTCGGGCCGACCCCGTTTCGGGCCGACGCGATTTCGGCAGGTGGGCCACATCCGGATTGCGCAGTTCCCCGCGCCCCTTGGGGTTGGCCCCATGCCCCTTGGGCTAGCCCCGGGCCTGGGGGACCATGTCGGCGAAGCCGTGGGCGGTGCGGGGGACGTCGGCGGGGCGGCTGCCGATCAGGAATTCGCCGACGGAGGACTCGGCCGTCCAGTCCAGGCCGAGGGCCCGGGCGGCTGCGTCGGTGTCGCCGGAGCCGAGCCCGCAGGGGGCCAGCCCCATGGCCGTCGCCACCAGGTACAGCGTCTGGTAGACCACGCCGACGTGCTTGAGCGTCAGCGCGTACGCGATCTGGCTGTACTTCCAGGAGAGCCGGCCGAATCGCGAGGTCACCGTCAGGAGGACCTGCGGGTCGACGCTGCAGCCGGTCGCCCGCCAGGCGGCGGTCATCAGTTCGCGGAAGGCCGCCTCGTCGCCCGGCCCGGAGAACGGCCGGGGCCGCAGCCGGTGCGCCGCCGCGTCGTACCGGTAGACACCCGGCACCAGGCCGTCGCACCGCACCACCGAGAGGTAGACCTCCAGTTCGCCGGTGGCGCCGCCGGCCGGGTAGGGGCGGTCGACGATGTCGTAGCCGTGCGGGTCGGCCGGGTCGCCGGGGATCACCCGCCGCACCCGGGCCACCCGGTAGAGCAGCTCGCCGAGCTGGTCGAGGGTGACCGGGGTCTCGGCGTACGTCCGCACCGAGCGCCGCCCCTCCAGCACCTCGGAGAGGGCCGGGTCGCGGGCCAGCACCTCGTCCCAGTCGGGGACGGGCAGGTCGATGCCGGTGCCCTCCTCGCGCGGGCCGGTGCCCGGGATCGCCGGCAGCTGGGCGACCTCGGGGTGGGCGAAGACGCCGCCGCTCGGGTAGTCGTGCCTGCCGGGGCGGCTGCGGGCGTGGAAGAGCAGGTCGTGGAAGTCCCAGAGCGGGGGCTCGCCCTGCGCGGTGTCGTCGAGGAAGCCCGCCCCGGCGAGCAGCCCGGCCAGTGAACGCCCGGCCGCCGGGGCGAGGCCGGCCAGCAGTGCCGCCTCCTCCACCGAGCGGGAGGCGGTGACCGCCGCCACGAAGGCGCCCGCGGCCGGGCGGTGCAGGGTGAGCCGGAACGGCGCCATCGGCGACTCGAGGACGCACGCCCCGGCGTGCTCCTCGGGCAGCCGACGCAGGTAGGCGAAGCGGGAGAGGACCGCGGTGTCGGCGGACCGGGTGAGCCCGGGCAGGCCGGCCGAGCGGGCGATCGGCACGGCGGTGGCCAGTGGCACGCCGAGCGGGTCGGCGAGGGTGGTGGTGACCAGGTACGGGAAGCGCCGCAGCAGGTGCAGCAGCCTGCCGCCGGCGGGGAGTTCGTCGAGGTCGACCTCGGTGCGGGTGAGTTCGGCGAGGCGTTCGACGGTGTCGGCGCCGAGGGCGTGCACCCGCTGACGGCCCCAGGGGTGGCTGAGTTCGAGGTCGTCGCCCTGGGCGGTGACGACGACCTCCGGGCGCAGCCGGAGCAGGGTGCGCAGGGGGCCGCCGCCGGCCGCGAGGTCGGGTGGCAGCTGTTCGGTCACGGTCATGCGGAGTACCTCCTCCGGGAGGGGCGGGCCGCCGAGCAGCACGGCGGCCCGGCACGTCGTCAGATGAAGATCGGGACGGGGTTGAGGTCCTCCTCCCGGGTCGGCCGGTCGAGCCAGCCGAGGGCGAGCGGCACGTCGTAGAGGCGGCCGGGGGCGAAGCGGGCCCAGAAGTGCCGCATGCCGGGGACGATCACCTTGGCGACCGGCAGGCCGACGTCGGGGCGGGTCTGGTCGAGCACCAGGAACTCCATGCCGCGCTCCTCGACCAGGCGTTGGGCGAGCGCGAGGTCGTCGGCGAGGTCGGTGCCGGCGAGCTTCGCCCAGCGGCCGGGGCCGGCGGCCCGGGCGGCGGGGTCGGGCAGCAGGTGGGGGTTGCCCGCGATGGTGGCCGTCGTCCACCAGGCCTTCTGCTCGGGGTCGGCGCCGGCGTAGTTGACCCGGCCCTCGGCGTCGCCCGCGACCGGGCCGAGGAACTGGTTCATCTCGGTGAGTGCTCGGGTGAGCGCGATGTGCGGGTCGAGGTGGGCGCCGAAGGCGATCAGGATGTCCTCGGCGGGCTTGTCCAGGCGCCGGGAGAAGGCGCCGACCACCGGGATGCCGAAGTCCGAGGTGAGGTCGAGCGCCCAGATCTCGCGGCGCAGCCCCCGGTAGATGCCGCGGAGTTCGGCGATGTACGGGTCGCCGAAGGCGTCCAGGTCGACGGCGGGCCGCTGCACCCGGTTGTACCACCAGAGGGCGACGGCGTCGCGTTCGACGAGCTCCAGGAAGCCCTGCAGGGCGGCGTCCTCGAAGGAGGTGCCTGCCGCGCAGCCGTTGGAGTCGCCGGCGGCGAAGAAGCCGTGGCGGTGCCGGTAGCCGTAGTAGAGCGACATGGTGGGCAGCCAGCGGGTGCGCTGTTCGGTGAGCGACCAGGCGGGCGACCATTCGATCGTGTCGTCCTCGCGGAACCGCTCGGGGACGGTGTTGAACATCGAGCGGCGGGCGTTCCAGCGGGCCCGCTCCTCGTACTGGCGGTCGCTGTAGAGCAGGGTGCGGGCGGGGTGGATCGCGGCGTCGCCGAGTTCGGTGAAGCTGGCGGTGCGGCGGGCTTCGTCGCCCTGGAAGACGCCGGAGTAGCGTTCCATCGCCTCGCCGAGCGCGCTGGCCCGGGCCTGGACGTCGGTGCGGCCCTTGCCGCAGCTCACCGAGCGCAGGCCGGTGCGCAGTTGGCGCAGGTCGCCGCTCTGCCGGGAGAGGTTCTGTCCGGAGACGTACACCCGTAGGCCGGTGGGGGTGCGGGCGGCGGGCATCAGGGAGGTCACCACGCCGGTCACCGGGGAGAGTTGGGGCCGGTAGCGGTCGAGCATGTCCTCCGGGGAGGCGGAGCGGTGGCCGCCGTCGGCGGTGAACGCCTTCGGCCGGGAGGTGAACTCCACCGGGGCGAGCTGGCGTTCGGCCATCAGGCCGGCCTCGCCGCAGGCCGGGCACTGCGGACGGCGCACCAGTCTGTGGCGTTCGGCCTCCAGCAGGACGGTGTCGAAGGTGAGCACCACCGGCTCCGGAGGGCGCACCCCGGCGAGCCACTTGGCCGCCTCCAGGGCGGCGAGTTGGGCGCCGGTGCCGAGGGTGGGTGCGAGGTGGGCGCCGGCGGTGGAGATCGGGGTGTCCTGGCCGAGCCGGTGCTGCAGGTAGCTGAGCGACTGGCGGTTGGCGGAGAGCCGGTGGGCGAGGCACTCCCAGCAGCCGGTGGCGTCCTGCGCGGTGTCCGGGGTGCCGGGGACGAAGACCGGGCCGACCCAGACGATGGAGCCGACCGGGCGGGCGAGCAGCCACGGGCGTCCGCTCTCCCGGGCGGCGCGGTCGCGGTCCGCGAGACCGGGGTGCAGATAGTCCTCGGTGAGGGCGACGGTGAACTCGGCGTCCTCGTCGACGGTGACGCCCGCGGCGGCGAGCGCGTCGAGGAAGGGCTGCGGGTCGAGGTCGCCGTACACCTCGACCCGGGCCCGGGAGGTGCGCAGCGCGGCGGAGGCGGCGGCGCCGTCCAGGCCGGCCATCTCCAGGTAGGCGGCGCCGGCCGGGTCGTCGACGGACCCGGCAGGTGCGAGGTAGCCGCGTTCGCGGAGCGTGCCGACGGCGCCGAGCACCTTGTCGGCGGGGACGGTGCCGTCCAGGGCGGCGCCGATCTGCTCGGCGCTGCGGGTGCCGTCCAGCAGCGGGGCGAGGCGCTGGGCGAGGGCGCCGTCGACCACGGAGACGCCGCGCTCGGAGACCAGGTAGACGGCCTCGCCGTCGACGACGTACGGGGTGTAGTGGCGTTTGAAGCCGATCGCGGTGGTGTCGGACATGGTGGTCCCTCGGGTCTCGGGCGGTCAGCGCAGGGTGGCGAGCGGGGCGGTGGCGGGGTCGAGCAGGCGCAGCAGCAGCAGGCCGACGGCGGCGGTGCCGTCCAGGGCTCCGGGGTTGATCCGGTCGGCGGCGGCCCGGTCGGCGTACCAGCGGCCGGTGGCCCCGTGCCGGGCGATCAGCTCGCCGACGAGCAGTCCGGCGGCCTCCCGGCCGTCGTAGAACGGGCCGGGCAGCAGCGCGTCGGCGCCGTCGGGGACGGTGTGCAGCAGGCCCGCCTCGGCGGCGGTGAGCGCCTCGCCGGCGGTGGCGACCAGGTCGCGGGTGGTGCGGCCGGCGATCTGCGCGACGCCCACCGGCGGGGTGAGGGCGCCGAGTTCGGCCGGGTCGACGCTGCCGGCGCCGAGCGAGACGGCGGTGTCCAGGCAGGCGAGCCGGCCGGCCCGGGTGGCGGTGGCGAAGCGGTGGCCGCGCAGCCGTTCCCGGACGGTCTCCGGGGCGGCGAGCAGGGCGGGCGCCTCGGCGAGGGTGCGGGCGAGGGCGGCGGCGACCGAGTCGGGGCCGGCCGGGACGAGGTCGAGGAAGCCGGGGTCGACCGGCTCCGCGGGCGGTTCGGCGGTCTCGGCGGCGAGGGCGTCCAGGGCGGCGGCGGCCAGGGTGCGGATGCCGTCCTCGGTCGGGGTGTGGCCGGGGCCGGCGGCGCGGCGCAGCCGCAGCAGGTTGAGCAGCAGGCCGGTGCTGCCCATCGGGGTGTCCGGGTGCGGGGTGCGGACGGGGCGTCCGGGGCGGGCCGGGGCGGGGGTGGCGACGGCGAGCGCGCCGGGCACCAGGGCCTGGGCCCTGGCGAGGAGTTCGGGTTCGCCGAGCAGGACGCCGGCCCGGGCGAGGGCGTGGATCAGCGAGCCGGGGCCGGCCAGTCCGCCGGGGACGGGGGCGCCGGCGGCGAGCCGGCTGTCGGCGGCGAAGGCGAAGCCGCGCGGGGAGTCGGGGTCGATGAGGCCGGCGGCCGCGGTGAGGGTGTGCAGGGCGGCCCGGTGGAAGCGGGGTTCGCCGGTGGCGGCCCAGAGTTCGGCGAGCAGCACGGCGATGCCGGGGGTGCCGGTGACCAGGTCGAGGCCGAGCACCTCGACCTGGCGCAGGCCGGTGCCGGGGTACCAGCTCTGGCCGAGCCAGCCCCGGCCGCGCCGGTCGGCGAGGATGCGGTCGCCGACGGCGACGGCGTGGCCGAGGAGTTCGCCGGATGAGGGGGCGGTGGTGCGGCGGGTGCGGGTGGCCGGGGCGGGCAGTTCGGTGCCGGCCCGGGCGGCGTCGATGCAGCCGGTGAGGACGGCGAGGTGGGCGTCCAGGTCGAAGCCGTCGAGTTCGGCGACGCGGTGCTGGAGGCGCTGCCAGCCGGTGCCCTGGAAGTGGCCGCGGATCTCCCGGCCGTCCGCGGTGAAGACCGAGGAGGAGGTGGTGAGCGAGCGGAAGAACGGGATGTCCAGGACGCGGTAGGAGTCGAGTTCGGCGAGGACGACGTCCAGCAGGTCGCCGCGGCCGGGGTCGCCGGCGCGGGCGGTGACGGCGCCGTGCAGGGCGCCGGCGATGACCGTTTCGCGGGTGGCGCCGTCGTCCAGGGCGAGCGGGCTGGTCGAGGCCCGGACGATCTTGTAGCCGTCCCAGGTGTGCCGCCAGATGTAGCGCACCCAGATGCCCCGGAAGGGTGCCAGCGGGCCCTCGGTGGAGGCGAGTTCGCCGCGCAGCGCGTACAGCACGGCGTGCATCTCGCGGTAGCCGGCGGTCAGCTCGTCGGTGTACTCCCACGGGTCGGCGGTCTCGCCGTCGTGGACGGGCCGGTACGGGGGCAGCGGCAGCGCGGGCACGCCCGGGGCGACCTCCAGGCCGCCGATCCGGGAGAGGCAGCCGATGTCCAGGGCGCCGGAGTGCCTGGCCGGCGTCCAGGCCTGGAAGGCCATCGCGGTGCGCACCACGGTGGACTCCAGCTCGTCCAGCAGGCCGTGCTGGTCGGCGCTGAGCACCGGCGGTGCCTGCACCCGCGGGTAGAGCAGGCACTCCAGGTCGATCAGCGCGGGATGCTCGCCGTCGGCGAGCAGGTTGTCGGCCCACAGGTCGCGGCCCTCCAGCAGCTGGACGAGCCGGATCGTCATGCCGAGCCGCCGGTAGAAGCGGGCGAAGCCGCCGCGGTCCGCGCAGGGACGGTGCGGGACGAGCTCCTCCCAGCCGTAGTCGCTCTCGCAGTCGGCGGCCAGCGAGGCGCCGTGGCCGTCGTCGCCGCGGTCGCTGCGCAGCAGCACGGTGCGGACCGGCAGGTCGAGCGGGAGCTCGCGGTTGAGCCGGCGCACCAGGCCCAGGTAGGCGGTGGCGTGCCGCATGTCCTTGGGCTTGTAGACCACGGCCCGGCCGTCGGCGAAGTGCAGCAGGGCGACCGAGCGGCCGCCGGCGTGCCGGTCGCCGGCGTCGCCGCGGACCTGGTCGAGCGGGCCCGGGTCCACGCCCTGCCACAGCTGCTCGACGAGCAGCGCCCGGTCGGCGGCGAGCCGGGCGAACAGCTCGGTCTGCACGTGCTGCCACTGCCGGCAGACCGTGCCGACCAGGTACGCGAGCGCGGGCAGCCGCTCCAGCCGGGCGAGCCAGCCCTCGGCGGAGGTGTCCAGGCCGCCGGCGGCGTCCCAGTCGGTGGCGCGGGGGCGGCCGGTGGCGGCCTGCAGTTCGTGGCAGAGCGACAGGTTGCAGGCCTCGGTGAGCCGGGCGGTCAGGGTGCCGGCCAGGTCGGCGCGGGCCCGGTCGGTGACGGGGACGCCGAGGATGCCGCCGGGGCCGTCGGGCAGCAGCGCCCCTGCGGCGTTCGCGAAGGCGGCGGTGAGCGCGCCGGGCGCGGCGGTCTCCGGGCCGGGTACGGCGGGCAGGGTGCGCAGGAAGGCGGCCAGGGCGAGCGCCCAGGGCGGCAGTTTGGCCGGGTCGGCGAGGACGACGGGGCGCAGGCCGTCGCCGAGCGGCCGGCCGGTCTCGGCGAGGTGGTCGAGCAGGACGCCGGCGCCGCCGTGCTCGCCGGCCGCGCGGCGCAGCCAGGTGTCGACGGCGGCGGCGCGGCGGCGCCGGTCCTCGTCCGGGTCGGGTACGAAGTACGCGGTGCCGTCGGGCCGGGCGGCGGCCCGGTCGTCGAAGGAGGCCGCGGCGGCCACCACGGCGAGCAGCCGCTCGTCGCCCCGGGCGGTGCCGGGGAGCAGCCGGGCGGGGCCGTCGTTCCCGGCGGTGTCGGCGGGGCGGAGCCAGGTCTGCAGGTCGAGCGACATCTCACATCTCCTGGAGTCGGGCGAGGCGGGTGAACAGCGGGTCGGTGCCGAGCAGTTCGTCGTACGTGCCGGTGGCGGTGACCCGCCCGCCGGAGAGCACGTGGATGCGGTCGGCGGTGCGGACGGTGCTGAGCCGGTGGGCGATGACGACGCGGGTGGTGTCGAGGCCGGCGACGGCCTCGGCGACCTTGCGCTGGGTTCGGTTGTCGAGGGCGGAGGTGGCCTCGTCCAGCAGCAGGACGGCGGGCCGGCGGACGAGGGCGCGGGCCAGCAGCAGCCGCTGGACCTGTCCGCCGGAGAAGCCCTGGGCGTCCTCGCCGATCCTGGTGCCGAGGCCGAGCGGCAGGCGGCGCAGGTCGTCGGCGATGCCGGCGAGTTCGGCGGCCTCCCAGACCCGGTCCTCGGTGACCTCGGTGTCGGTGCCGGCGAGGTTCTCCAGCAGTGAGCCGCGCAGCATCCGGCCGTGCTGGAGGACGGCGCCGATCCTGCGGCGGACCAGCCGGGCGTCGAGCGTCGCGAGGTCGCGGCCGTCGTAGCGGACCGTCCCGGACTCCGGCTGTTCGAAGCCGAGCAGCAGCCGCACCAGGGTGGACTTGCCGGCGCCGGACGGGCCGACCACGGCGACGAGTTCGCCGGGTGCGGCGTGCAGCGAGACGCCGTCCAGGGCGGGGGCCGCGGTGTCCGGGTAGCGGAACACCACGTCCTCCAGGGCGACTTCGCCGCGGAGCGGACCGGGGTCGGCAGTAGCGTCCGACCGCTCGCGCGGGCCGGTCTCGGCGAGGATCGGCCGGAGCCGGTCGAGGACGGGAGCGATGCCGTAGGCGCCGGCCGCGGCGTGGGTGACCTGGCCGAGTGCCATGGCGACCTGGCCGGCCGCGACACCGGCGGCCATCAGGTGCCCGGACGGGGTGTCCCCGGCGGCCGTCGCGCCGGCCAGCAGCACCGCCAGCAGCAGCGGTTGCAGGGCTGCGGTGAGGGCGCCGGCCGCGGCGTCGGCCCGCTGGGCGGCGGCGTCGGCGCGCTTCTGTGCGGCGAAGGGCACCGCCCAGCGGGCGAAGGCCTGGATCTCCCGGCCCGCGGTCTGGATCTTGTCGATGCCGAGCAGCAGCCCGTACAGCACGCCGTGCAGCCGGCCGTGCAGCTCGAACACCTCGCTCTCGTGCCGCTGCCGGCGGCGGCCGAGGGCCAGCAGCAGCCCGGTGGCCGCCAGCACGGCGAGCAGCAGCAGCCCGCCGAGCCACGGGTCGACCAGCAGCAGCACGGTCAGCCCCGAGGTGGCGAACACGGCGCCGAGCACCGCGCCGACCAGCACCTCGGACATCGCCTGCCGGGCCTGGGCGACCGCGTTCGCCCGGTGCACCAGGTCGCCGGTGCTGAAGTCGCGGAAGAACCGGGCGTCGTGGCCCAGCAGCCGGTCCCAGACGGCCGGTTCCAGTGCGCTCTGCACCCGCCCGGTGAGCCGGACGGCCGCGGTGTTGCGGACGAGCACCAGCAGCCAGGAGGCCGCCACCGCCGACCCCAGCAGCAGGGCCAGCCAGCGGACGGGGTGCCGGTCGGCCGCCAGCAGCTGCGGCAGCAGCACCCCGGTGCTCAGCGGGACGAGCAGGCCCAGCAGCGCCGCGCCCAGCCCGGCCGCGGTGAGCCGGGCGAGGTCCCGGCGGGCACCGGGGACGGCCAGCACGAACCGGGCGAGACCGGCCGGGCCCAACTCCCCCGGCGGCAGCGGCGGGTACAGCAGCAGGGCCTTCCGCTGCAACGCCACCCGGTGCCTGCGGCCGGCCCTCCCGGCGGCCGGGTCGTACGGGCGGTGCCCACCGGCCGGGCGGGACACCAGGGCGATCGGCCGGCCGTCGTCCGCGGCGAAGCCGACCATCGGACCGGCCAGCCCGGTGGCGTCGCCGTGCCCGTCCGGGCCGGCCGGCAGGGTGACCGGGCGGGACCGCACCCCGGCCGACCGCAGCAGCGCGGCCAGCGGGTCACGGGCGGTGCGCACGGCCGCCGGCAGCTCGGCCGACGGGCCGCCCGCCGGGCCGAGGCCGAGCGCGGCCAGCACGGCACGGGCCTGCCCGGCGGGGTCGTCCGCGGTGTGCCGCGGCGCGGCGGCCGGGCCGGCGGCGTGCAGCTCGCCGAGGGCGGCGGCGAGCGCGGCCCGGTTGGCGGCGGCAGTGGCGGCCGGGCGGTCCGGTGCGGTGCCGGCCGTATCGGCACCGGCCGTGTCGTGGACGGTGGCCGGGGTGGCGGTCATGCCTCCTCCTGGGTGCCGGTCGCCCGGTCGGCGAGCAGGTTGCGGTAGGGGCCGGGCACGGCGGCGAGTTCGGCCGGGGTGCCCTGCTGGACGATCCGGCCGCCGGAGAGCACCACCACCCGGTCGGCGGCCTGGATGGTGCTCAGCCGGTGGGCCAGCACCAGGCAGGTGGTGCCGCGGCGGCGCAGGTGCCCGTTGACGGCGGCCTCGGTGTGCGCGTCGAGCGCCGAGGTGGCCTCGTCCAGCACCAGCAGCGCCGGGTCGAGGGCGAGGGCGCGGGCGAGTTCCAGCCGCTGCCGCTCGCCGCCGGAGAGGTTGCGGGCGTCCTCCTCGATCCGGGCGCCGTCCATGCCGCCGCGGCGGCGCACCAGGTCGGCGGCCTCGGCGTCGGCGAGCGCCCGCTCCAGGGCGTCCTCGTCGGCGGCCGGGTCCCAGAGCGTCAGGTTCTCCCGGACGGTGCCCTCGAAGAGGCGCAACTGCTGCTCCACGTAGGCGACCTGGCCGGTGACCACGGCGCGGTGCCAGTCCTCGCGGGGGCGGCCGTCGAGCAGCACCCGGCCGCTCCACGGGCGGAGCACCCCGGCGGCGAGGCGGGCCACCGTCGACTTGCCGCTGCCGCTGGTGCCGACCACGGCGACCCACTCCCCCGGGCGGAGGTGCAGCGAGATGCCGGAGATCGCGGGCGGGCGGTTGGGGTCGTAGCCGAAGGAGACGTCCTGCAGCTCCAACTCGCCGCGGAGCCGGACGGGTTCGGCCGGCGCGTCGAGCACCGGCGCGAGGTACGGGTCGGGCTCGGTGGTCTCGACGTCCTCCAGCAGGGCGTTCTGTGCCCGGGCGACGGTGAACTCGGAACCGGTGCCGACCAGTTGGCCGACCGGCAGGAGGAAGCCGTTGAGCAGCAGCAGGAAGGCCACCAGGGTGCCGAGCGAGAGGGAGCCGCCGAGCAGCAGCGAGGTGCCGGCCACCACGACCGCGGCGGTGGCCGCCGAGTTGAGCGCGCCCGGCAGCGACATCGGGACGATCACCGCGGCCGTCACCTTCTGGCCGGTCTCCATCGCCCGGGCCTGCCAGCCCGCCCAGGAGCGGAAGAAGGAGTCCTCGGCACCCTCCGCCTTGACCGTCTCGATCGCCGACACCCCGGCGAAGGCCACGCCGTCACGCTTGTACTGCTCGGCGTGCAGCCGGTGCACCAGGCCGCCGCGCCGCCGGTCGGCGGTGCGCAGCGCCAGCACGTCCAGCACGGCCACCGCGACCGGCACCGCGACGAGCTTCGGCTCCAGCCAGGCCAGCGCGCCCAGGTGGACGGCGGCGGAGGCGGCCGCGGCGGCCGCGCCCGCGGCCCGGTGCGAGAGCAGGGCGGCCAGGCCGTCGTTCATCTGCACCCGCGTCACCAGGCCGCCGAGCTGGCGCCGGTGGAAGAAGGAGCCCGGCAGTCGCAGCATCCGCCACAGGAAGCCGGACGAGCCGCGGGCCGCCATCGCCTCCAGCACCCGGTTGACCAGGCTCTGCTGCAGCCAGGTGCCGAGCAGCACGGTGGCGGCGACGGCAGCGGCGGTGAGGGTCAGCGGCAGCGCCCAGGAGGCGCTGCCGGCCAGGGTGACCGAGGCGAGGTAGGCGCGCAGCAGGAAGGCCGCCGCCACGCCGGGCACCGCGAGCAGCACCGCCAGCAGGACGGCGAGCAGCAGCGGCCCGGCGAACGGGCGCATCCGGCCGCCGAGGGCCCGCAGCAGCGGGAAGCGGCGGCCGCCGCGCTCGAAGTCCGGGCCCGGTTCGAAGCCGACGGCGATTCCGGCGAAGGACTCCCAGAACTCCTCCGGGGTGGCCGAGTAGGAGCCCAGCGAGGGGTCGTTGACGTGGATGCGGCCGCGCCGCACGCCCTCGAAGACCGCGAAGTGCGGGCCGGTGACCAGCACCATGGACGGCACCGGCACCTTCTCCAGCCCCAGCAGCCTCCCCTCCCCGCGGACCACCCGGCGGCCGCGGGCGACCAGCCCGTAGCGGCCGGCGGCGCGGGCCACCGCGGCGGCGCTCACCCCGTCCCGGCTGACCCCGCAGGCCCTGGACGCCTCCTGCAGGGTCACCCGGCGGCCGAAGGCGCCGAGCACCACGGCCAGGCAGGCGGCGCCGCAGTCCTGCTCCTCCATCTGCGGGACGACGGGCGTGCGCAGGTGGCGGCGCGGCTTGGACTTCCGCCGCTGCGGCCCTGCGCCGGCACTCTTCGGGTCTGCGGTCTTCGGGTCTGCGGTCGTCGGGCCTGCAGCGGCCGCGACCTCCCGCACGTCGAGGCTCATGAGCCGCTCCCCTTCCCGAGCACCGCCTGGTAGGGGTGGCGGGCACCGAGGTCGATGTCGGCGGTCACCGGCAGCGGGCCGGGCAGTGCCGCCGCCGGCTGCTGTGCCTCCGGCGGGAGTTCGGCGTAGGCCGTCCAGACCGGGGCCGCCCCCGCGGGCAGGCCGGGCAGCGGGACGGGCAGGGTGCCGTCCAGCGAGTCGGCGCGGGCGGGCAGCGGGTCGACGGCGGTGATCACCGCGCGGACGGTGCCGGCCCCGGGGACGGGGACCAGGACGGTCCGGCCGGGCCGCAGCTCCCGCGCCTCTCCCGGATCGGTGGCGAACAGCCGGACGGTGAGCGGGAGTCCGGTGGAGTCCAGGGCGAGGACGGGTGCGCCGGGCGTCAGTTCGGCGCCGGGCTGGGCCAGCAGGGCGGTGACGGTGCCGGCCGACGCGGCCCGCAGCTCGGCCTGGCGGCCCTCCCCGGTGTGCAGCACGGCGAGCGGCTGTCCGGCCGTGACCCGTTCCCCCGGACGGACCAGGAGCCGGGCGAGCGTGCCGGGCCCGTCGGCCCGGACGGTCGCGGGGGCGGGGCCGTGGGCGACGACGGCGTCCACGGCGAGGGTGTGCGGGAGGGTGCCGAAGACCGTCCACGCCGTTCCTGCGCCGACCGCGAGCAGCAGCGCCCCGGCAGCGGCCGAGAGGCGGGCCCCGACCAGCCCGACGGGACGGTCGAGCCCGGGTTCGAGGACGGCTGCGGCTCGCCCGGCGGCGAGCGCGGTGGCCGCCCTGGAGGCGTTCTCCGGCTTCGGGGCCGTCTTCACCTCCTGCCCGGACTCCGGCGGCGCGCCCTCGGTCGGATCAACAGCTGCGGTCTGCTCGACGGCTTCGGCCTGCTCGACGGCTTCCGGCGGCGCGGCGGTTGCCGTCCCGCCGTTCCTGCGGCGGTCGTTGCGCTTCCTGGTGGCCGTTCCGCTCATGACCGCCCCACCCCCGCGAGGGCCGGGCCGTCGGCTGCGGCGGCCAGGGGCGGGCAGTGCAGCGGGAGTTCGCGCAGTCCGCCGAAGACGAACTGGGTGCTCCAGGGCGCGGTGTCCGCGGTCAGCGGGGTGCTCAGCTCCCGGTCCGCGCCGGCGGCGGCGAGGCCGCGCAGTACGGCGGCGCCGGCCATCAGCGAGAGCGGGGCGCCGAGGCAGTGGTGCGGACCGTGGCCGAACGCCAGGTGGCGCAGATCGGCCCGGTCCGGATCGAAGCGGTCCGGGTCGGTGAAGCGGCGCGGGTCGCGGTTGGCGGCGGCGTACAGCAGCAGGGCCACCCGGCCGGCCGGGACGACGGTGCCGCCGACCTCGACGTCGCGGGTGAGGGCGCGGGCGCTGGCGCGAACGGGGCTGCCGAGGCGCTGGGCCTCGTCGAAGACGGCTGCGGCGTCGGCGGGTGTGCTGCGCAGGCGTTCGGCGAGGCCGGGGGTGTGCAGCAACTGCCAGACGGCGACGGCTAGTCCGGAGGTGAGCGTCTCCAGGCCGTTGGCGAGCAGCATGACCACGAAGGCGAGCAGGTCCTCGTCGTCGAGCCGGCCGTCGGCGCGGGCGGCGGTGAGCCGGCTGATCAGGTCGTCGCCGGGATCGGCCGCCCGGGCGGCGCACAGCGTCTCCACATAGGCGCGGAACTCCTCGAACTCGGCGTCGAGTTCGGCGATGCGGGCGGCGGCGTCGGTACCACCGGCGCCGTCCTGGCCGCCGAAGTCGTCGAGCAGGGAGCGGGCGACCAGGCGGGCCCAGCCGGTGACGCGCTCCTGCTCGGAGTCGGGGATGTCGAGGATCGCGCAGGAGACGGCAACCGGCAGCGGCACCGCCAGGTCGGCGACGACGTCGAACGAGCCTGCGGCGAGCAGCGGTTCGAGCAGCCGCTCCGCGGTGGACTCGATGCGTCCGCGCATCTGCTCCAGCCGGCGGGCGCTGAAGGCGGTGGTGGCGAGCCGCTTGAGGCGGGTGTGGTCGGCGCCGTCGCGCATCGGCAGCATCCGGTCGACCACCCGCGAGAGTGCGGTGGCTCCGGCGCGGGGCAGGCCGACGGCGGCGGGGTCGACGGCGGTGCCGGGGTGCATCAGGACGGTGACGATCTCCTCGTAGCCGGAGACGACGTGCACCCGGCCGAGGTCGAGCACCGGGGCCTCGGCCAGCAGCCGGCGGTAGAGCGCGGGTGGGTCCTGCTGCGCGGCGGGCTGTTGGATGAACCGCGTCAGCTCGTGCCGGAGGCTGTCCATGCCCGGCTCTCCTCAACTGGGGTCGGTGGGGGCGGAGTTCGGTGCAGAAACAGGGGTGCCGCGGTGGAACCCGCCAGGCGGGCCCACCGCGGCACGGAACCCGTTACTCCGCGGCGGTCTCGGCGACCGAGTTGGACACGGAGCTGAAGCTGGAGACCGGGCAGGCGGCGCAGGCCAGCGAGCTGACGCTGATGCCACCGTTGACGGTGTCGAGCTCCTCGACCTCGATGTCGAACTGCTCGTTCTCGGTGATCTCGTTCTCGGCCATGGGGGTCTCCCTCCGATGTGCGGCGCCGTTCCCCGGCCGGGGCCCGGTCACCGTTCTCCGCCGTTCGTCCGCCGGCCTTTTCCCCGGCTCGCTCTCGGCGACGAGAAAAATATGCACCCGGGGCACGGACGTACGACAGTACGGGATGTCAGGAATTCCCCCATGGAAAATGACACACCCTCCCGCATGACATTTTGAATACCCTCTGACCTGCATTGATGCTGACTATTGCATTCAATGCCTGGCACCCCTCACGCTGTATTCCATGACATCCACCATCAGCTCCGGAATTCCCGGGACAGCGGCCGTGGAAGTGCGGGACCTGCACCGCCGCTACGGCGACTACGAGGCGGTGCGCGGTGTGTCCTTCACCGTCGCCCGCGGCGAACTCTTCGCCCTGCTCGGCACCAACGGTGCCGGCAAGACGACCACGCTCGAGGTGCTGGAGGGCTACAGCACGCCGAGCTCCGGCACCGTCCGGGTGTTCGGCCTGGACCCGTACGCGCAGGGGCGCGAGGTCCGCCGGCGCACCGGTGTGATGCTCCAGGAGGGTGGCTTCTTCAAGGAGTTGACCGTCCGGGAGACGGTCGACTCCTGGCGGTCCTTCATCACCGGGGCCCGCCCGACGGCGGAGGTGCTCGGCCGGGTCGGCCTCACCGAGCGGGCGGGCACCCGTGTCGCCCAGCTGTCCGGCGGCGAACGGCGCCGCCTCGACCTCGCCCTGGCCGTGCTGGGCGGCCCCGAACTGCTCTTCCTGGACGAGCCGACCACCGGCATGGACCCGGAGGCCCGCCGGATCACCTGGCGGATCGTCAAGGAACTGCAGGCGGCCGGCACCACCGTCCTGCTGACCACCCACTACCTGGAGGAGGCCCAGCAGTTGGCCGACCGGGTGGCCATCATGGACAAGGGCCGGCTGGCCGCCGTCGGCACGGTGGACGAGGTGCTGGCCGGACACGGCACCCGGATCAGCTTCCCGCTGCCCGATGGCATCAGCGCCCGGCAGCTCCCGGTGGTGCTGGGCGAGTCGGCCGCGGTCACCGACGGCGTCGCGGTCTACACGGCGGCCCGTACCGCGCCCGCGCTGGCCGCACTCCACAACTGGGCGGCCGAGTGGTCGGTGGAGCTGGACGGCATCGAGGTGCGGTCCGCCTCCCTGGAGGACGTCTTCCTGGAACTGGCGCACGAGGGCCGCCCCACCGGCGCGGCCCACGAAGGGGCGGGTGCACGATGACCACCACCGACACGACCGGCGCGCTCGTCGCCGCGGCCCCCGCGAGGGGCGGGGCGGAACCTGCGGCGCTCGGCTGGCTCAGCTGTGCGCGCGGCCAGTTCCTGCTCTCCTGGCGGGTGTTCTGGCGCAACCGGCGTTCCACCTTCATCGGCTTCCTGCTGCCGGTGCTGCTCAACCTGGTGGTCGCGGCGCCGCTGCGCACCAAGGAGATCGCCGGGGTGAACGCCGCCGGCTACACCACCGTCGGCTTCATCGGCCTGGCCCTGGTGACCTCCTTCATCAACCTGCTCAACGGCGTGGTCGCGCGCCGCGACGACCTGGTGCTCAAGCGGCTGCGCGGCACCGAGGTCCCCGCCACGGCCATCTTCGCCGGGCAGATCGGCGCCGGCGGCGCCGTGGTGCTGCTCCAGGTCCTGGTGCTGGGCGGGGTGTCGGTGGGCTGGTTCGGCACCCCGCTGCCCGCCGATCCGCTGCTGTTCCTGCTGGTCCTGGCCGGCGGGTACCTGTTGTTCGCGGTGCTGGCGGTCGCGCTGTCCGGGGTGACGCCGAGCGCGGAGGCCGCGCCGATGGTGGCCACGCCGGTGCTGCTGGTGTGCATGTTCGGCAGCGGGGTGGTCGCGCCGCTGGCGTCGATGCCCGAGTGGCTGCAGACGCCCGCGCACGTGCTGCCGCTGGCGCCGGTGGTGGAGAGCCTGCGGACGGCCTGGTTCGGCCGCGGATTCGGCCACGAGTCCTGGTCCGGTGCGCCGCTCGCCGAGCTCGACCTGCTGCACGGCTGGCTGCACGCGGCGCCGTCGCTGCTGATGATCGCCGCCTGGGTGGCGGCCGCGGCCGTGCTCGGCCGGCGGCTGTTCCGCTGGGAGCCCCGCCGGGGATGACCGGCGCGGCGCCGGAACCCGGTGCGCCGCCCCTCCGCCGCGCTGTGCCAGAGTGCGTGCAGAGGATCCTTGCGCGGGCGCAGGACCGGGCGGGAGAGGTGGGCGCGGTGGCGGGGCACGTTTCCACGGGCTCGGCGGGCTCCACGGGCTCGGCGGGCGCGGCCGGCCGGGTGGACGCCGTCGTGGTGGGCGCCGGCCCGAACGGGCTGGCCGCCGCACTGCTGCTGGCCGCGGCCGGCCTGGAGACCGTCGTGTACGAGGCGGCGGACACCGTCGGCGGCGGGATGCGGACCGCCGAGCCCACCCTCCCCGGCTTCCGGCACGACCTCTGCTCGGTGGCCCACCCGATGGCGCTGGCCTCGCCGTTCTTCCGGGCCTTCGGGCTCGCCGACCGGGTCGACCTGCTGCAGCCGCCGGCCCCGTACGCCCAGCCGCTGGACGGCGCCCCGGCCGGCATCGCCTACCGGGACCTCGACCGCACCGCCGAGCGGCTCGGCCGCGACGGACGGGCCTGGCGGGCGCTGTTCGGCCCGCTGGTGGAGCGCTGGCAGGGCATGGCCGAGGCCGCCCTGTCCGACCAGCGGCGATTCCCCTCGGACCTGCCGACCGCCGCCAGGCTCGGCCTGCGGGTCGCCGAGTTCGGCACCCCCGCCTGGGCCGCGCGGTTCCGCGAACCGGCCGCCCGGGCCATGCTCGCCGGCGTGGCCGCGCACGCGGTCGCCCCGCCGCGCGCCCTCGCGCCGGCCGGCGCCGGCATCCTCCTCGCCGCCCTCGCCCACGCCGTCGGCTGGCCGGTGCCGCGGGGCGGCAGCCAGGCGATCGCGGACGCCATGGCCGCCGAGCTGGTGCGCCGCGGCGGCCGCGTCCTCACCGGCCACCGGATCGAGTCCCTCGCCGAGCTCCCGGCCGCCCGCGCCGTGCTGCTGGACGTCACCCCCGCCGGCCTGCTCCACCTGGCCGGCCGGGCACTGCCCGATGGCTACGCCCGGCGGCTGCGGGCCTTCCGGTACGGCTCCGCCGCCTGCAAGGTCGACTTCGCCCTCTCCGGGCCGGTGCCCTGGGCGGACCCGGCCTGCGCGGAGGCCGGCACCCTGCACCTGTCCGGCACCCGTGAGGAGACCGTCGCCGTCGAACGCGAGGTCGCCGCGGGCCGCCACCCGGCCCGCCCGTACGTGCTCGCCGTGCAGCCCGGCGTCGTCGACCCCGGCCGGGCACCCGCCGGTAGGCACACCCTGTACAGCTACGCCCACGTGCCGCACGGCTCCACGGTGGACGTCGGCGACGCCGTGGAACGGCAGATCGAACGCTTCGCCCCGGGCTTCCGCGACCTCGTCCTGGCCCGTTCGGTCACCACCGCAGCCGACCAGCAACTGCACAACCCCAACTACGTGGGCGGCGACATCAGCGGCGGCGCGATGTCGCTGCGGCAGACCGCCTTCCGTCCGGTCCCCGCCCTGGACCCGTACGCCACCCCGCTCGACGGCGTCTACCTCTGCTCGTCCTCCACCCCGCCCGGCCCCGGCGTCCACGGGATGTCCGGCCTGCACGCCGCCCGCCGCGCCCTCCGCCACCGTTTCGGCCTCACCGGCGACCCCCTGGCGCGCCTGGCGTAGGGGCCGGGGCCCCGACCGGTCCTCTCAGCCCCAGGGCGGTTCGGCGACGACGACCTCGGCGGGCCGCAGCAGCTGGTCGCCGACGCGGTAGCCGGTGCGGACGACCTCGATGCAGACCGGGCCGGTGACGACGGCGGAGCGGGTGTAGGCGACGGCGAGGTGCAGAACGGGGTCGAAAGGTTCGCCGGGCTCCCCGAAGGAGATCAGGCCGAGTGCCCCGAGCTCGGCCTCCAGCAGGTCGGCGACGGCGCCGAAGCCGTCCACCACCTCGCCGGCGGCCCGTGCCTGGTCGAGGGCGTCGAGCACGGGCAGCAGCCGGCTGAGCACGTTGGAGACGGCGATCTCGCGGACGGCGAGGCGGTCCCGGTGGACGCGGCGGCGGTAGTTGTCGTACTCGGCCTTGAGTCGGCGCAGGTCCTCGTCGGGCCCGGTGTGCGGGCCCTCACCGTCGCCTGGCGAGTGCACCATGGACCGGACTCCCTCCGGACGGTATCCACGACCCCTGAAACCGGGATAATTCTGGATAAAGGGCTTGTCAAGGGCCGAGGCAGGGAGGTAGGCGCGATGATCACCGAACTGGCCGTGGAGCGGGTCGAATTCACCTGCGGACAGTGCTGGCACCACTGGTCCGTGGACTACGACGTCCAGCACTACCGCGACGACGACGGCACGGACTGGGAGTACTTCTCGCACGACGGCATCGGCGCCGCCTCCCCCTACACACCGGACGGCGGCGTGCCCTGCCCGGAGTGCGGGCGGCACTGGGTCGGCCACCTCGTCGCCCGGCGGCTGGTGCCGCTGGCCGGTGCGGGCGGGACGGCTCCGCGCCACCGCGTCACCGACCTGTCGAGCCACCGGCCGGAGCGGCACGACGCGCCGCTGCTGTCCGGTGTCGTCCGCCCCGAGCCGCACCCGACCGGCTCGGGCTGACCGCCTCAGGCCCGGGGAATCACCCGCGCGGCGGCCGCCGGGGACGCTGCCGCGCGGGAGTCCGACCGCTCCGCCGCACCCGCCCGGGAGTCCGCCGTGTCCTCGTCCGCCGCCGTCCCGCAGTCCGTCCCGGCCGAGCCGGGCACCGGGCCGGAGCTGGTCGCCGCCGTGGACATCGGCGGTACGAAGACCGCCGCGGCCCTGGTCGACGCGGCGGGCACCCTGGTCGCCCGTACGCAGCGGCCCACCCCGGCCACCGCGCCCGCCGAGGCGGTGCTGGGCGCGGTCCTGGACGCGGTGGAGGAGCTGGCCGCGCACCCGCGGTGGTCCGCGGCGGCGGCGCTCGGCATCGGCAGCGCGGGGCCGGTCGATGCGGCGGCGGGCACCGTCAGCCCGGTGAACATCGCCGCCTGGCGCGGCTTCCCGCTGGTGGAACGGGTGGCCGGCCACCCTGCCGTCGGGGTGCCGGTGGCGCTGCTCGGGGACGGGGTGGCGATCGCCGAGGCCGAGGCCTGGCGGGGCGCCGCGGCCGGGTACCGCAATGCGCTGTGCATGGTGGTCTCCACCGGCGTCGGCGGCGGTCTGGTCCTGGACGGCGCCGTGTACGCGGGGCCGTCCGGGAACGCCGGGCACATCGGCCACATCACCGTCGGGATGGACGGCCCGCCCTGCCCGTGCGGCAGCCGCGGCTGCGTGGAGGTCTACGCCAGCGGCACCGCGATCGCCCGGTACGCCGCCGAGCAGGGCCTGCGCCCGCCGGACGGCGACACCACGGCCGCCGCCGTCGCCACGGCCGCCCTGGCCGGGGACGGTGTCGCGCTCGCCGCCTACGACCGGGCGGCCCGGGCGCTGGCCGCGGGCATCGCCGCCACCGCGACCCTGGTCGAACTGGAGGCGGTGGTGATCGGCGGCGGCGTGGCGCAGTCCGGCCCGGTGCTGTTCGACCCGCTCGCCCGCCACCTGGCCTCGTACGCCGCGCTCCCGTTCACCCACGGCATCCGCCTGCACCACGCCCGGCTCGGCACCGACGCCGGCCTGGTCGGCGCAGCGGCCGCCGCCATGCGCCTGGCGGGCGCGCCCGGGCCGCGGACCGGGAAGTAGGTGTGGTGGAGCCGGACCGCGGCCACGGTGCGGCTGCCGGCGGCTCAGTGGTCGGCGGCGATGGTGGCGTCGATGCCGGCCAGGGCGATGTCGAGGCCGGTCTCGAACTGGAGGTCGCGGGAGGCGCGGATGCCGCCGTCCTCGGCGGGCGGCAGCAGGTCGGCGTTCTCGACGAAGCGGGCGTCCGCCTGCTGCGCGACGCCCCGGATGACCCGGTTGAGTTCGTCCTCGTGCAGGCCGGAGGCCTTGACCCGCTGCAGCCACTGCGACTCGGCCAGCGCGAAGCCGTAGACGAACTGCAGGACCAGGCCGAGGGCGCCGCCGAGCCGGTCGCCGGTGAGACCGGTGCGGCGGATCGCGCCTATCGCGCTGGTGGAGAAGAACAGCGAGTTGGGGCCCAGGGCGAGGAACTGCCCGGCGAGCTGGGCGGCCCAGGGATGGTCGTGGAGGCAGCGGCGGTACTCGTGGGCCAGCAGCCGCAGGTGCGCCCGCCAGTCGTCGCCGTCGCCGAGCGGCGGGATGCGCATGTCGCCGAAGGCCTCGTCCAGGGCGAGTTCGAGGAGTTCGTCCTTGTTGTCGACGTACCAGTAGACCGACATCGGGGTGACGTCCAGGGCGGCGGCGAGCTTGCGCATGGTGAAGGCCTGCACGCCCTCGGCGTCGAGCAGTTCCACCGCGGTGCGGACGATCCGCTCCCGGCTGAGGCCCGCGGGCGCGCTGCCGCGGCGCCGCTCCTTCGGCGGTGAGACCCAGATGCTGACACCGGGGTCGCGGGGCTTGTCCGCCATGCTCGTCCTTCGTGCTCGCCGCACGGCCGCCCGAACTGCGGCCGTGCAGCGATCGTAGAGGTCGGGTCAGCCCGCCTGGGCGACCGGCTCGGCGGGGGCGGAGGCCGCGGGCGGCTGCGCCGCGGCCCGGCCGAGCAGCCATGCGGCGACCAGGCCGCCGGCCAGCACCGCGGCCGCGCCGATCAGTTGGCCGGCGGTCAGGCTGTCCGCGAAGGCCGAGCGGATCTGCGCGGCCAGCGAGGTGCCGCCGGCGGCGAGCGCGTCGGGCAGCGAGCGGGCCGCGGACTCCGGCAGGCCGGACGGCAGCGCCCCCGCGAAGTTGGCGGCCAGCACCGCGCCCAGGACGGCGACGCCGAGCGAGTTGCCGAGCTCGCCGAGGGTGCCCATCAGGCCCGAGCCGACGCCGGCCTTCTCCGGCGGGATGGAGGTCATCACCGCACCGGCCATGGCGGGCTGTGCGCAGGCCACGCCGGCGCCCATCATCACCAGGCCGAGCAGGATGCCCGGGTAGGAGCCGCCGTGGCCGAAGAGGGCGATCGCGGCGAGGCCGCCGGCGAGCAGCGACAGGCCGGTGGCGATGGCGGTCGGCGGCGAGAGCTTCGCGGTGAGCCGCATTCCGGCGCCGGTGAGGTTGAGCGCGACCACGGTGAGCGCCATGGGGGCGGTGCGCAGGCCGGCGGCGAGCGGCCCGTAGTCGAGGACGAACTGCAGGTGCTGGGTGAGCAGGAAGAGCGAGCCGCCCATGCCGAAGCTGACCAGGACGCCGCCGGACACGGCGCCGCGGAACCGGGCGTTGCGGAAGAACGCGAGGTCGAGCAGCGGGTGCTCGATGCGGCGCTCCCACAGGCCGAAGGCCAGCAGGAAGAGCAGGCCGAGGCCGCCGGCGACGAGGGTGCGCGGGGCCGTCCAGCCGTAGCCGGGGCCCTGGATGACGGCGTAGACCAGGCCGGTGAGGCCGGCGGTGGAGAGGACGGCGCCGAGCAGGTCGGGGCGGTCGCCGCGCGGGTCCTTGGACTCGGGCACGAGCCTGCCGACGGCTATCAGGCCGAGCACGGCCACCGGCAGGTTGACCAGGAAGGTGGAACCCCACCAGAAGTGGGCGAGCAGCACGCCGCCGATGACCGGGCCGAGGGCGACGCCGAGCGAGGCGACGGCCGTCCAGGCGGCGATGGCCTTGGGCTGCTCGTCGGCGTCGAAGGTGCGGACGACGATGGCGAGGCTGGTGGCGAGCAGCAGGCTGCCGCCGACGCCCATGCCGGCCCGGGCGGCGATGAGCTGGCCGGGGTTCGAGGCGAGGGCGGCGACCAGCGAACCGGTGCCGAACAGGGCGAGGCCGATCATCTGCACCCGCTTGCGGCCGTACCGGTCGGCGAGCCCGCCGGCGGCGATCAGCAGGCCGGCCTGGGCGAGCGAGTAGGCGCCGATGACCCACTGGGTCTGCGCGGTGGTGGCGCCCAGCTCCTCGGTGAGGGAGGGGACGGCGACGTTGAGGATGGTGTTGTCGAGGATCACGACGAGCTGCGCGAGACAGATGACCGCGAGGATCACCCATCGGTCCGGTCGGCGCTGGGGCTGGGTCATACGGGCTCCGCTCTTGTACGGCGTAGAAGACTTGTACAACGTATAGGCGCAGCCGCGCGGGGCGCCATCGGTTTTTCCGGATGCGACGCGGCGCAGGTCAGAGACCGGAGCGGATCTCCTCCAGGGACTCCTGCATCAGCGCCCGGGCCCGCCCGAACCAGTCGGCCAGGACGGCGACCTCCTCCGGGCCGTAGTCGGCGAAGAGGGCGCCGAGCCGGGCGTAGAACGGGCCGTAGGCCTGCATGATCCGCTCCCGGGCGGAGGGGTCCATGGCGATCCTGACCTTGCGGCGGTCGGCCGGGTCGGGCCGCCGGAGCGCGTACCCGGCCCGCTCCAGCCGGTTCAGCACACCGGTCACGGCGCCGGTCGTGAGGTGCGCGCGTTCGGCGAGGTCGCCGGCGGCCAGCGACTCCCCCGCCAGTTCCGCCTCGACGAGGAAGCCGATGCAGGTCAGGTCGGTGGTGTTGAGGCCGAGCCGGGCCGCGAGGTCCTGCTGCCCGAAGTGGGCGGTGGCGATCATCCGGTCCATCGCGTGCAGGGCCTGCTCGGGGGTCGCTGCCGGGCGCGGCTTGCCTTCCACGGACAGTCTCCTTAGCATCTAAGTTACTTAGATCGTGAGATAAAAAGTCGTCGGACCGCGGGCCTGCGGCGACGGCACCATCACACCAAACGAGGAGACATGAGCGCACACGGCGACCACGACATGGGGCACACCGTCGCCGGCTGGACCGGCTCACTGCTCGCCATCGCCGGAACGGCGGTGGCCGGAACCGCCTTCGCGGCCGGATCCACCGGCTTCCTCCGGCTCGGCCTGGCAGCGCTGCCCGCCGCGGCCCTCACCACCTGGCTGCTGCACCTCGCCGGCTGGGGCAAGGCCACCGGCCCGCGGCCCCACGGACACCGCGACTGGCGCCGGCGCGACCCCGAAGCCGGGCGCGGGCACCCGGACTGCCTCGGCTGCCGGCTGGCCGGTCGGGGACGCCGCGCACCCGCTCCCGAACGGGCCTTCCCCACACCGGAGCAGGTGCACGCACAGGCGCCGCGGACCGGCACCCGGCAGGTCAGGGCAGCGTCCAGAACTGGACCGTGACCAGGTAGAAGACCACGACCCAGAACGCGGTCGCCGCGGCGACGATGCCGAGGCCGATGCGGTTGGTCCGCGCCACCGGCTCGTCGGGCCTCGGCCGCAGCCACCGTTTGAGCAGCCGGTTCACGTAGTACGGCATCGTGAGGAAGGTCATGATGAAGCTCGACAGCAGGTTGCCCACGAGCAGCCCGAGCCAGAGCGGCATGTGCAGCGGCGACAGGGCGAGCGTCAGCAGCACCACGGTGGGGTAGAGGCCGACCCAGACCGCGAGGGCGGTCTTGGCCTCCGAGGGCGGCGGCGCTTCCCTGCCGTTCTCCTCGAAGGCGAACCAGCTGCCGAACGAGTTGTCGATCGTGTGCAGTTCGAACTCGTTGAACTTCCTGCCCTCGGCGAGGATCTCCCGCCGTTCGGCCGACGTCAGCCAGGCGTCGAGGTGCTCGGCGTTGTCGAACCGGTACAGCGTGGTCCACTCCTCCTGCAGCCCCTCGATCGGGCGGAAGAGCTCGGTGCCGCGGTAGCCCTCGAAGGTGCTCTCCTCCTGGCTCATGCGGTGCTGCCAGGCGAGGAAGTCGTCGATGTGGTTCGGGTGGACGCGGTGGGTGACCACCATGGTCACCAGCGGATCCGCCGGCTCGGTGCCGCCGCTGACCACCTGCTGGGTGGCGGGACCGTCGAAGTTGCCGCGGCCGACGTCGAGCAGCGTCTGCCGGGTGGCACTGTTGATCCACGCCTGCAGGTGGGCGATCGAGTCGAACCGGTACACGACGACCCAGTCGGGCTGCAGGGACGTCGGCGGGGAGATCTCGGTGCCGAGGTACCCGGCGTAGTCGGCGGCGGCGCTGTTGACGTCCAGCTGCCACGTCACGTACTCCCGGTCCCGTCCGGGCCGGACCTTCTGGCCGATGATGGCCGTCGCCGTGGCGCCGTTGCGCTCCTCGGTGCTCATGTCGCCCGCCCCGTCGGCGCCGACCTGCTCCCGGCGAGCCGGCTGTAGATCCGTTCCGGGGTCAGCGGCAGCGCGCGGTGGCGGACGCCCGTGGCGTCGTGGAGCGCGTTCGCCAGCGCCGGGGCCACCGGGTTGATGCAGCACTCCGCCATCCCCTTGGACCTCATGGGCCCGAAGGAGTCCGACGACCCCACCAGGAGCACGTCGGTGCGCGGGACGTCGGCGTACGTGGGGATGCGGTAGTTGCGGAAGTTCGGGTTGACCATGACTCCGTCGGCGTCGACGTGGTGGTTCTCCGTCAGCGCGAAGCCGATCCCCTGGGCGACACCGCCCTCCACCTGCCCGCGGACCTGTGTGGGGTTGATCACCACGGCGGCATCGGTCGCCTGGACGCTGCGGAGGATCCGGATCTCGCCCGTCACCCGGTGAACGGCGATCCGGAACCCCTGCGTGTTGGAGGTGACGCTCCGGGGCGACCCGTAGGCCCTGCGGGCGGCGGTGAAGCGGATCCCGCGCGCCCGGGCCAGTGCGACGAGCTCGGCCAGCGACACCCGCCGGTCGCCGCAGACGACACCGTCCTCGTCCATCGAGCACAGGACGGGGTGGACGCCCGTGTGCGCGGCGGCGAACTCCAGGATGCGGTCGCGCACCGCGCCGGCCGCCCGCAGTACCGCGTTGCCCGCCACGAAGAGGCCGGCGCTCGCGAAGGCTCCGGTGTCGAAGCCCGTGCGGTCGGTGTCGGACTGGACCAGGCGGATCCGCGACGGCGTGGTGCCCAACTGGTCCGCCGCGATCTGCACATGGGCGGTCGAGGTGCCCTCGCCGAACTCGACCGTCCCGACGGACAACTCGTAGACGAGGTCGTCGCCGAGCGTGACCCAGGCCTCCGAGATGTGGTCGGTCGGGGGCGCGGTCTCGTGCAGCGAACTCGCCACGCCCGTCCCGACGAGCCACTCCGGACCGGGCGGCGGCTCGTCGGCCGTACGGGCCAGGGCCTCGTCCACCAGATCGATGCACTTCCCGAGTCCGTCCTCGGTGAACATCACGTCGTCGGGGCCGTCCTGCAGGGCGACGAGCGGATCGCCCGGGCGCACGATGTTGCGCCGCCGCAGTTCGAGTGGGTCCATGTGCAACGCGCGCGCCAGCTCGTCCATCGCCGACTCCACGGCGAACGCCGGCTGCGTCATCCCGTAGCCGCGCAGGGCCCCGCTCGGAACGGTGTTCGTGTAGACGGAGAAGGCGTCGTACTTCTTGTTGGGACAGCGGTAGATCATGACGGCCGCGCCGCCCGCGAACAGCGTCTCGCCGCCGTGGTTGCCGTAGGCGCCCGTGTTCGACACGTTGCGGACCTGGAACGCCGTGAGCGTTCCGTCCGCCTTCGCACCGAGCCTGACCGTCAGCGTCATCGGATGCCTGGGCGAGGCGGTGGTGAACTCCTCCTCGCGGGTGTACTCGAAGCAGACCGGCCGGCCGGTGTCCAGGGTGGCGAGCGCGACCAGGTCCTCCGAGATCACCTCCTGCTTGCCGCCGAAGCCGCCGCCGACGCGTTTGCAGAACACACGGAGCTGGTCCGGGCGCAGCGCGAAGAGGTAGGCGAGTTTGACCTTCGCGATGGACGGCGACTGCGAACTGGTGCGGACGTTCAGGCGGCCGTCCTCCATCCAGGCGATCGATCCGTGGGTCTCGAGGTGCGCGTGCTGCACCCGCGGTGAGGAGTACGTGCCTTCGTGGACCACGTCGGCCTCGGCGAACCCCGCGTCGACGTCACCGATGTGCGAATGGAGCTCGAGCAGGATGTTGTGGACGGGATCGCGGACGAAGGGATCCGCCGTGCCGTGCAGCTGCGGCGCACCCTCGGCCATGGCCTCCTCGGGGTCGAACACCGCCGGCAGGGGCTCGTAGTCGACGACGACCCTCCGGCAGCCCTCCTCCGCCGCCGCGACCGTGTCGGCCAGGACGGCGGCGACGCGCTGGCCGACGAAGCGCACCGTGTCGTCGAGGACGAAGGTGTCGTCCGGATCGACGAGGTGGTCGGTGTGGATGGCCGTGGTGAAGCGCTTGCGCGGCACGTCCTCCCAGGTGTAGACCCGCTGCACCCCGGGGACGGCGAGTGCGGCGGTCCTGTCGATCGAGACGATCCGGGCGTGCGCGTGCGGGGAGTGCAGGACCTTGAGGTGCAGCATGCCGTCGACGTGCGTGTCCATCGTGAACTCGGCGCGACCGGTCACCACGTCGTTGGCCGCCGGCGCACCGACGCTCGTCCCGACGGCCTTGCCGGGGGCGGCCGTCTCCACGCCGGCGACGCCCCGCACGGCGTCCTCGATCGCCCGGTAGCCCGTGCAGCGGCAGAGGTTGCCCTTCAACGCCCTCGGCAGGTCCTCCTTCTGGGCCTCGGTGAAGGTGGCGGACGTCATGATCATCCCCGCGGTGCAGAAACCGCACTGGAAGCCCGGGGCGTCACGGAACCGGCGCTGCATCGGATGCAGGTTCCCCGGTGATCCGAGGCCCTCGATCGTCGTCACCTCACGGCCCTCCGCACGGAAGGCGGGGGTGATGCAGCTGTGCACCGGACTTCCGTCCAGCCACACCGTGCAGGCGCCGCAATCACCCGCGTCACAGCCCTTCTTGACGCCGTGGTGGCCGAGTTGCCGGAGGAAGGTGCGAAGGCACTGGCCGGGGGCCGGTTCCTCGTCGAAGCCCCTGCCGTTCACGATGTAGGTCATGCCGGACCCCCGGCTGTGAGTTCGCGGCGAATCTCTTCGGCGAAGTGCTGTGTCAGGTGGCGGCGGTGGTCGGGGGTCCCGTTGGGATCCGCGAACCAGACGTCCTCGGGGATCGCGTCCACGCTGCGCCGCAGCGCGTCGGCGTCGGGCACGGTGTCGAAGGCCAGGCGCACGGGCCGCGTGGTGCCGGCGGTGACGGTGAGCAGCAGGTCGCCCGTTCCCGGCGTCCGGGTGCCGATGAGGAAGACCGTCGAACGGCCCAGGCGGGTCAGCGAGAAGCGGCGGTGCGCAGCCCGTTTCCTCAGGGCGCGCGCGGGAATGTCGATGCGCCGCAGGATCTCCCCGGGCTCCAGGACGTTCCGGTTGTTGCCGGTGACGAAGTCGTGGGCGTCGACGGTGCGCACCGACCCGTCGCGGGCCCACAGTTCGTACGTCGCCTCGAGTGCGACCGTCAGCGTGATCATCGGGCCGGCCGGCAGCGACATGCAGATGTTGCCGCCGACGGTCGCCGAGTTCCAGACCTTGAACGAGGACAGGAACGCCTCGCAGCTCGTCGCCAGGAGGGGGCCGGCCGTCCAGTCGCCGGGCGGCTCGAAGGCATGGAGGTCACGGACGGTGCACGTGGCGCCGACGGCGAGACCCGTGTCGCTCGGGACGAGCGGATCCCAGCGTAACGACGTCAGGTCGATCAGGCGGTCGAGGTGCGGCTGCTCCACGGAGTACAGCCATGTTCCGCCGGCGAGCCAGGCGTCGCCCTCGCGCCAGTCCGCGCCCGGGTGGTCGGCCGGTCGCCGCACGACTTCGGTGATGGTGTTGAGGTCCATGGGAATTGATCTCGGCTCACTGAACTCGTCGAATCCGACGGGTCGCGACATGCGCCGGGAGCGGTACGACCTCGAGCGACAGAGTCATGTTCCGGCCGTTGCGGTCGAGCTGTCCGAGGAAGGACCGGCGGGCGCTGGATTACCTTTCGAGCGTATCGCGGAACGGGCCGGCGGGTGCGGCCGGACGGCCCCGGCCGTCGCGGGCCCGGTCCGACCGTCGGCAGGCCTCCCCACAGGCTCCCCCTCCCGCCGGATCTCCTGTCACGGGGCCGTGGCAGGCTGGGGCGATGGACGGATTCCTGGGGTGGGTCGGCCGCCTGGGGGCGGGCGAGGTGGTGGCCGGGGCGCTGGTGTTCAACGTGGGGCTGCTGGTGGCGGCGCTGCTGGCGGGCGGATGGCTGGTCCGCCGCTACGGGTACCGCAGGGTCGCACCGGTGCCGGGCCCGGTGACCGCCGGTGAGGCGGCGCTGGTGGCGGTGGCCGTACTGCTCAACAGCGCTGTCGGGGTGGCCGGATGGGCGCTGTGGAAGGCCGGCTGGATCACGGTGTCCACCGCGACCGGGCCCGGGGCGCTGCTCGAACTGGCGGCGTTCACGCTGGTCATGGACGCACTGATGTACGCCGCGCACTGGATCGCCCACCGGCGGCGGCTGTACCGGCTGGCGCACGAGATGCACCACCGTTTCCCGGACCCGCGCCCGGCCACGCTGTTCGCCCTGCACCCGCTGGAGGTGGCGGGCTTCGGCGGTGCCTGGCTGGCCGTGCTCATGGTGTGGGAGCTGTCCGTGCCGGCCCTCGGCGGATACCTGGTGCTCAACCTGGTCTTCGGGCTGCTCGGCCACCTCGGGGTGGAGCCGCTGCCGGCCCGGGTGCGGCGGTGGCCGCTGTTCCGCTGGGTGGCGCTGCCGATGTTCCACGTCGGTCACCACCTCGACGCGAGCGTCAACTTCGGTTTCTACACGACCGTCTGGGACCGCCTGTTCGGCACGGTCGACCCGGCGTACGACCGGATGCGACACGCCGCCGACCCTGCGGCCGTCCGGCTGCCCGATGGCCTTCAATCACCGGCATGAGCTGCATCTTCTGCGAGGTCGTGGCCGGTGCTGCGGACACCCACCGGGTGTTCGAGGACGGGGCGGCGGTGGCCTTCCTGGACCACCGGCCGCTGTTCCCCGGCCATGTGCTGGTGGTGCCGCCGCGGCACGTACCCACCCTGACCGACCTGCTGCCGGAGGAGATCGGTCCGTACTTCGCACGCGTCCAACGGCTGGCCGGGGCGGTCGAGTCGGCGATGGCGGCGGCGGGCAGCTTCGTGGCCGCCAACAACCGGATCAGCCAGTCGGTGCCGCACCTGCACGTCCACGTGGTGCCGCGCAATCCCAAGGACGGCCTGCGCGGCTTCTTCTGGCCTCGGACGCGCTACCGCGACGACGCGCACGCCGCCGAGACCGCCGCCCTGATCCGCGCCGCCCTCGACGCCGGCTGAGCACCGTCCGCGGGAGCGCTCGTCCTGCACCGGGGCGTTGTCAGAGGCGTGCGGCATGCTCCGCGGCATGGACGAGCAGCAGTTCTGGGACCTGATCGAAGAAGCCCGCCGGCCCGCCCCGGAGGACGCCGAGGCCGTCGTCGAGCGCGCCACCGCTCTGCTCGCCGCCCGCCCTCGGCGGGACATCATCGCCGCCCAGCAGATCCTCTGGGACCTGATGGCCGACTCCTACCGCGGCGGGCTGTGGGGCGCCGCGTACGTGATCAACGGGGGTTGCTCGGACGACGGTTTCGACTACTTCCGCGGCTGGTTGATCACCTGCGGGCAGCAGGCCTTCGAGCAGGCCGTCGCCGCACCGGACACGCTCGCCGGGCTGCGGAGCGTGCGCGAGGCCGCCGAGCGGGACGAGGACCTGGAGTGCGAGAGCACCCTCGGCCTGGCCTGGGACGCCCATCTCGCCGCCACCGGTGAGCAGATGTCCGGCGACTGCTACTCGATCCGGTACCCGGAGATCGTCTTCGAATGGGACTTCGCCGACGACGACGCGACCGTACGGCGCCTTCCCCGGCTCGCGGCCCTGTACGGGGCGTGAAGCCCGCATCCGCGCCCAACACACCTGCCCGACACGCGCCTCGGCCACCGGCCGCCCGCGCCCGACCCCGCGCACAATGACGGTATGACAGTTCCCTTGAAGTTCAGCGGAGCCTCGAAGAACCTGACCTTCGACGAACTGGAGAAGTTCGTCCAGGCCGCCCGGAAGGCCGGGGTGACCGGCTCCCAGCAGGTCACCGCCGTCGTCTCCACCACCGGCAAGCTCAAGCAGCTCCAGGTCCTCCTCGAAGGGGAGTGACGCCCGCGGCGGGAAACGATTCGAGCCCGCCCCGGTCTTTCGGCGAGAATGTGCACGTCCAGAGCACCTCCGCACCGAGGAGACGACGCACGTTGTCCCGCCAGCAGCCCTCCCCCGTACCCGCCCCGGACGGCGCCGACCTGCGGTCCGACTGCTCGCGGTGCTTCGGCCTGTGCTGCGTCGCCCTCCCGTTCGCGGCCTCCGCCGACTTCGCCGCGAACAAGGACGCCAGCACCCCCTGCGGCAATCTGCAGGCCGACTTCCGCTGTGGCATCCACACGCAGCTGCGCGACCGGGGCTACCGCGGCTGCACCGTCTTCGAGTGCTTCGGCGCCGGCCAGAAGGTCTCGCAGATCACCTTCGGCGGCGACGACTGGCGCCGGCACCCGGGCTCCGCGCGGCAGATGTTCGCGGTCTTCCCGGTCGTGCGCCAGCTCCAGGAGCTGCTGCACTACCTCGCCGAGGGCCTGGCGCTGCCCGCCGCCCGGCCCGTCCACCCCGAACTCCGGCGCGCCTTCGACAGGACCGAGCGCCTCAGCCTGGGCAGCGCCGAGGACATCACCGCACTGGACGTCCCGGCCCTGCGCCACGAGGTCAACACACTGCTGCTGCGGGTCGGCGAACTCGTCCGCGCCGGCGTGCCCGGCCGCACCCGCAACCACCGCGGCGCCGACCTGATCGGCGCCAGGCTCAAGGGCGCGAACCTCCGCGGCGCCAACCTCCGCGGCGCGTACCTGATCGCCGCCGACCTGAGCCGGGCCGACCTGCGCAGCGCCGACCTCATCGGGGCCGACCTGCGGGACGCCGACCTGGCAGGGGCCGACCTGACCGGCGCGATCTTCCTCACCCAGTCCCAGCTCAACGCGGCCCGCGGCGACGCCGCCACCCGGCTCCCCGCCGGCCTCGACCGCCCCGCGCACTGGACCGCCGCCCGCTGATGGAGGACCCGATCGACGCCCTCTGCGCGCGGCTCCACCGCGCGCTGCGCGGCGAGCACCCGCTCGACCCGGCCGATGTCGCGACGCTGGCCTGCGAACTCCTCGACCGGGGCAACGACGGCCCGGCCGTCCGCGAGGCGGTCGAACGCCGGCCCGGCGACATCCCGCCCGCCGAGCTCGCCGGCCTGGTCCGGGAACTGCTGGCGGATAGCGGCTTCGAACCCGGCTTCGACCTGGCCCCGGAACTGCTGGAGACCCTCCGGCAGGCGCTGGTGCCCGTCCTCCGCGACCTGCGCGCCCACGGTCTCCGCGACGAGGCCCGGCTTATCGTCCAGAACGGGTGGTTCCCGCCGTCCGCGGGCGTCGTCCTGGGCGACGCCTGGCTGCACGGCGGCGACCTCCCCGCCTCCTGCGGCCGCGACCCGGCGACGGCCGCCGCCGCGGTCGCCGCCCACGTCCAGGAGAGCCTGATGGAGCGCGACCGCCGCGTCCGGCCCGTCTGCCCCGCCCACCGCCTCGGCCTGCACGCCGTCGTCGCCCCGTCCGGCACGGCCGTCTGGGCCTGCAGCGCGGACGGCGGCCACCATGTCGCCGCGATCGGCGACCTCTGACGGCCGCAGGCCCCGCCGCCCGACCGTGCCCCACCGATCCCTGGAGTCCGAGTGACCGACATACCGTTCCGCGGCGTCCGAGCCGTCCACGACGAGCGGACCCTGGTGGTCTACCAGGCCTACCCGCCGGAGATCGCCGAGGCGGCGCTCGCCGCGGGCACCTTCGTGCCGCCGTTCAAGCGGGAGCGGATGACCTGGATCAAGCCCTCGTTCCGGTGGATGATGTACCGCTCGGGCTGGGCCGGGAAGCCCGGCCAGGAGCGGGTGCTGGCCGTCCGGATCACCCGGGCGGGCTTCGAGTCCGCCCTGGCGCAGTCCTGCCTGAGCCACCAGGACCGCGACCGGCACGCCTCCCGCGCCGAGTGGCAGGCGGAGCTGGCGGCGAGCCCCGTCCGCGTGCAGTGGGACCCGGAACGCTCCACCACGCTCGCCCCGCTGGAGCACCGCGCGCTCCAACTCGGCCTCTCCGGGCCGGCGGTGCGGGGCTACGTGGACGAGTGGATCACCGGCATCGAGGACGTCACCGCACTGGCCCACGAGGTCCGCGCCCTGGCCAGGGACCGCCGCATCGACCAGGCCGACGCCCTGATCCCCGCCGAGACGCCCTACCCGCTCCCCGCCCGCATCGCAGCCCGCATCGGCGCCACGGTCTGACCGCCCCCGGTCAGGCGCCGCCGCCCTCCGGCAGCACCGCCCGTGCCTGCGCCTGCACGGGCGGCAGGGTCACCTGCGGGTCGGACGCGCTCCGCACCCGCGTCCAGGAGTCGTGGTCGGCCTGGGCGATCTCCTCGTACTCGGCGAGGAACCCGGCCACCTGCACCGGGTCGGGCTCCCCGTCGCCGAGCCCGGCCCGGTGGAAGGCGAGCCGCCGCTCCAGCGCGCCGAGGCGGTGCACGGTGTCGGCCCGCTGCAGCCACAGTGCGCGGTGCGAGAAGAACGTCTGCCAGGCGGCGAGCACGGTGATCGCCGCACCGAGCCCGAGCGCGACGTCCGCCAGCCACTGCCGGGCCGGCTCCCCCACCTGCACCCCGAGCAGCACGGTGATCACCGCCGACAGGCCCACCGTGGAGATCTGCAGGCCGAACGCCCGCTTGCGGTCCGCATTCCTGCGCCGGGTGCGGATCCGCAGCTGACTGCTCACCTCCTGCTCCACATACACGAGTTGACGCTGCGCCGGGCTGCCCGTCGCGCCACCGTCCCCCGCCATCGGCACTCCTCCCCCTCGGTTCGACCTGACAGTCTGCCAGCCCCCGCCGACACCCGGTCGCTGTAACGCAACGACTGCCCCACCGCGTTGGAAAGTCATGGACCGCACAACGACGACGCGCCCGGCGCCCACCGAACCGCCGGCCTTCATCGACTTCGCTGCGGCGAGGGGGCGCCACCTGATCAGAACGGCCTACCTGCTGACCGGCGGGGACGCGCACCTCGCCGAGGACCTCGCCCAGGAGGCGCTCGGCAGGCTGTTCGGGCAGTGGCGCAAGGTCTCTCGGATGGCCAACCCGGCCGGGTACGCGCAGACCGTCCTGGTCAACACCTTCCTGTCGTGGCGCCGCCGGCGCAGCAGCAGCGAGCACGTCACGGACACCTTCGCCGAGCCGGCGGTGGCCGCCCCGGACCATGCGCTGCGGGTGACGTTGCTGCGGGCGCTCGGCGAGCTGCCACCGCCGGACCGGGCGGTGCTGGTGCTGCGCTACTGGGAGGACCGCAGCGCGGAGGAGACCGCGGCGGTGCTGCGGCTGAGTCCGGGCGCGGTGCGCGTGCGCAGCAGCCGGGCGCTGGCCCGGTTGCGGACCGTGCTCGGCGAGGAGCTCGACGAGCTCGTCCACCCCTGACCGACGACCAGCAGTACGCAAGGATGCGGAGTACGAGGATGCCCGTCGAGGAGAACTTCACCGTCGCCCTGCGGTCGGCGGCCGAACTGGCCCCCGAGCCGAACGCCTTCGCCTTCGCCCAGGATGCGGCGGCACGCGGTGTGCGGCGCCGCAGGCGGCGCCGGGCCGCCGTGCTGACCGGGGCCGCGGCTGCCGTGGCGCTGCTGGCCGCCGGTTCCGTGCCGGCGCTGCGCAGTGACCGGGGGGTTGCGGCGCAGCCCTGGTCGACGGTCACTGCGGAGTACATGCGCGATTCCCTGGTCTCCCTGCTGCCCGGCGGCCGGATCACCAGTGCCCTCGGCTTCACAGGGGAGGAGAGCAGTGTCCGGGGAGGGCCGTCCGGCGTCGTCGAGATCGAAACGGCGCGCGGCGCAGGGCCGGTCAGCCTCTCGCTCGACCGGATCTCCACGCCGGTGACCGAGTTCTCCCGCGGTGCGCACTGTTTCGACCCGTCGGAGCGGGCGACCGAGAGCTGCAGCCGGACGGTGCAACCGGACGGTTCGGTGCTGATGGTCAATGTGCTGCTGCCGGAACTGCCCCAGATGGGCAAGACCATGATCGCGACGTACACCCACCCGGACGGGCGCCAGGTGCGGATCGACTCGTTCAACCGCAGCGCGCAGGGCGATCCCCCGATCACCGGCGAGCAGGCGGCCGCGGTGCTGCAGAGCAGCGCCTGGGACGTCGGCTTCGGCGGTGTGCAGGTAACCGACCCGCCGCAGCCCGGAGTCTCGACCCCACCGGCGTCCGCCCTGCACGGGACGGTGACCGGGTTGCTGCCGGCCGGTGCGGTGGCGGGGCCGGCGAACGGACCCGGGCGGCCCGGCACCGTCCGGCTGGAGGTCACCCTGGAGGGCCGGACGAGCTGGCTCACGGTCACCGTCGACCCGCACTGGCAGCAGGGCGGCCGGGACGACCCGCGGACGGTCTTCGAGTCGGGCCGCGGCCCGGAGCTGACGCACACCGCGGACGGCACCGCCGTGGTGGTCCGCGCCGAACGGGAGTCCGACGCGACGGACGGCCCGGAGGTGCAGTGGGGTGCCGAGGCGCTCCACCCGGACGGCACCCGGGTGACCGTCTCCGAGTGGAACGGCCCCAACGCCCGGACCTTCCTGCCCGGCACCCCCGCCCTGGACCTGGACCGGCTCAGGGCCCTGGCCGCCGCCCCCGCCTGGCGCGGCTGACCGGGGAGCCCGGGGCAGGGCGGTCAGTCGGCCGGCGCACCGAGGGCTTCGCGGACACGGGCCCGTGCGGTGGCCGCGTCGGGGGCGGTGCGGGCCAGGACGGCGAGCCGGCGGCAGTCGGCCAGGGTGCGGTCGGCGAGGGCTGCCCGCACTTCGGGCAGGCAGGCGGGTGCGGCGGAGAGGCCGGTGACGCCGAGGCCGACCAGCACCGGCGCGAGGTCCGGGTCGGCGGCGGCCTCCCCGCACACCCCGACCGGTACGCCCCGGGCCGCGGCACCCTCCGCGGTGGCGGCGACCAGGTCGAGCAGGGCGGGCTGCCAGGGGTCGAGCAGCTCGGCGAGCGCCCCGAGCGTACGGTCGGCGGCGAAGGCGTACTGGGCGAGGTCGTTGGTGCCGATGCTGAGGAAGTCGCAGGCCTCGGCGAGCCGTTCGGCGCGCAGTGCGGCGGCCGGCACCTCGACCATGGCCCCGGCGGCGGGGAGTCCGTGGGCGCGGACCCGGGCGGCGAAGGCGGCGGCCTCGGCGGGCAGCGACACCATCGGCGCCATCACCCTGACGTCGGCGCCGGTGCTGCGGGCGGCCTCGGCGATCGCGGCGAGCTGGGTCTCCAGCAGTTGCGGGTCGCGGACGGCGGTGCGCAGGCCGCGCACGCCGAGCGCGGGGTTCTCCTCGTCGGCGGCGGTGGCGAAGGGCAGCGGCTTGTCGGCGCCGGCGTCCAGGGTGCGGACGGTGATCCGGCGGCCGGCGAAGGCCTCGAAAACGGTGCGGTAGGCGGCGGTCTGCTCCTCGACGGTGGGGGCCTGCTCGCGGTCGAGGTAGAGGAACTCGGTGCGGAACAGGCCGACGCCCTCGGAGTCGGCGGCGGCCGCGCCGTCGAGTTCGTGCAGGGCGCCCAGGTTGACCAGCAGCGCGACGGGGTGCCCGTCGGCGGTGCGGCCGGGCCCGGTGGCGCCGGCGGCCCGTTCGCGGCGGCGCCGCTGCTCCTCGGCGGCACGGCGCACGTCCTCGGGGCCCGGGTCGGGGTGGACGGTGCCCTCGGCGGCGAGGACGAGCACCTGCCGGCCGTCGTGCAGTCCGGCTGCGCCGGCGCAGCCGACGACGGCGGGCAGGCCGAGGGCCTTGGCGAGGATGGCGGTGTGGCTGGTGGGGCCGCCGCGGACGGTGATCAGGGCGAGCACCCGCTCGGGGTCGAGCAGGGCGGTGTCGGCCGGTGCGAGGTCGTCGGCGACCAGGACGTACGGGTGCCCGGGGTCGGGCAGGCCGGGCATCGGCAGCCCGAGCAGCCGGGCCACCGCGCGGTCGCGCAGGTCGTCGAGGTCGGCGGCGCGTTCGGCGAAGTAGCCGCCGGCGGCGAGCAGGGCGGCGCGGAAGGCCGCGTACGCCCCGGTGACGGCGTGCGGGCCGTCGGTGCCGGTGGCGACGAGTTCGGCGGCCCGGTCGGCGAGGACGGGGTCGGCGGCGATCATCGCCTGGGCGGTGAGGACGTCGGCGGCCGTCCCGCCGGCCCGGGCGGCGCGTGCCTCGAGGTCGGCGACGACCTCGGCGAGCGCCGCGCGGACGGCGGCGGTCTCGGCGGCCGGGTCGGTGACCGGGCGGGGCGGCGGCAGCACGGGCGCCGGGGCGGCCTTGGCGACCGCTCCGGCGGCGCTGCCGCTGCCGACGCCGATCCCGGCGAGCGGTGCGGTGCTCACCGGACGGCGTCCAGGTCGTCGGCGAGCAGCGCGGCGAGTTCGCCGAGGGCGTCCTGGGCGCCGTCGCCGTCGGCGGTGAGTTCGAGGGTCTCGCCGTGGCCGGCGGCGAGGGCGAGCACCGACAGGAGGCTGCGGGCGTCCACGGGGGTCTGGCCAGGGCGACCGACGCCGACCTTGACGGTCTGCCGGGCGGCGGCCCGGACGAAGAGGGAGGCGGGGCGGGCGTGCAGGCCGCTCTGCGCGCCGACGATGACCTGGAGCTGGGGCACGGTGCTGTCCTTCGGTGGGGTGGGCGGTCGGCCGCCGGCCCGGTACCGGCGGTGGGGGCGTGCCGCGGGTACCGGGTGATCGGGGGTGACGCACCCGTTGCCGGGTGGGTTGCATTTGGTTTTACGCCCGGCTCATGCCGAGTGTCAACGTAATCGGGCAGAAATCCCACATGTTCGGACTCTTGATTTTCCGCGTCACGGGCGTATCGTCGGAGTCAACCAGGCGTAAACAGACATGAACGGACCCGATCCCACATGTACGCTCCAGAGCGTCAGCAGCAGATCCTGCAGCTCGCCCAGGCCCGGGGCCGAGTCGACGTCCCCTCGCTGGCGGAGGAGTTCAACGTCACGCAGGAGACCATCCGGCGCGACCTCAGTGCGCTCGACCGGGCCGGGCTGCTGCGCCGCGTGCACGGCGGCGCGCTGCCCGCCGGAGCGCTGCACCTGGAGCCCGGGCTCGCCGAGCGGGACTCCACCGCCGCGGACGAGAAGGAGCGGATCGCCCGCGCCGCGCTCGCCCTGCTGCCCGCCGAGGGCAGCCTGCTGCTGGACGCCGGCACCACCGTCTCCCGGCTGGCGGCGCTACTGCCGATCGAGAGCACCCTGACCGTGGTCACCAACGCGCTGCCGGTCGCGGCACGGCTGGCCGACCACCCCTCGCTCGCGCTCCACCTGATCGGCGGCCGGCTGCGGCACCGCACCCACGCCGCCGTGGACGACTGGGCGCTGCGGGCCCTCGCCGACATCCACGCCGACGTGGCGGTGGTCGCGACCAACGGCTTCTCGCCGGAGGGCGGGCTCTCCACGCCCGACCTCGCCGAGGCGGCCGTCAAGCGGGCGATGGTCACCGGGGCGCGCCGGATCGTGCTGGTGGCCGACTCCTCCAAGTACGGTGCCCGGCACTTCGCCCGGTTCGGCTCGCTGGAGCAGGTCGACGTCCTGGTCACCGACACCGGGCTGACCGCCAAGCAGGCCGCAGAGATCGAAAAACTCGGACCGGAAGTGATCCGCGCATGATCGTCACCGTCACCCCCAACCCCAGCCTCGACCGTACCTACGAGCTGCCCGAGCTGGCCCGCGGCGAGGTCAACCGGGCGACCGGGGACCGGCTCGACCCGGGCGGCAAGGGCGTCAACGTGGCCCGCGCGCTCACCGCGGCCGGCCACCGCACCGCCGCCGTGCTGCCACTGGGCGGCGCCCCCGGCCGGCTGCTCGCCGAGCTGCTGCACCGGCAGGACATCGACGTGGCGGCCGTCCCGGTCTCCGGCGACACCCGGATCAACGTCTCGATCGTCGAGCGCGGCGGCCCGCTCACCAAGGTCAACGCACCGGGCCCGCGGCTGACCCCCGAGGAGTCGGCCGCGCTGCTCGCCGCGGTGCGGCGGCAGGCCGCCGGCGCGGACGTGGACTGGCTGGCCTGCTGCGGCAGCCTCCCCCGCGGCCTGGCGCCCGAATGGTACGCCGACCTGGTCGCCGAGGCCCACCTGGGCGGCGCCCGGATCGCCGTGGACGCCTCCGGACCGGCCCTGCTGGCCGCCCTGGCGGCCGGCCCGGACGTGGTCAAGCCCAACCGGGAGGAGCTCTCGGAGGCCGTCGGGCAGCCGATCGCCACCCTCGGCGAGGCCCTCGACGCGGCCCACCGGCTGCGCGAGCTCGGCGCCCAGCAGGTGCTGGCCAGCCTGGGCGCGGACGGCATGCTGCTGGTCGCCGAGGAGGGCGCCTGGTACGGCACCGCCCCGGTGGACGAGGTGCGCAGTGACGTCGGTGCCGGCGACGCCTCGCTGGCGGGGTTCCTGAGCGCCGGCGGCATCGGCCCGAAGGCGCTGGCCTCCGCGCTGGCGCACGGCGCGGCCGCCGTCCGGCTGCCGGGCAGTGTGATGCCGATCCCGGCCGACCTGGAACCGGACACCGTCGTGGTGACCGCAGACGTTCCGAGGGAGCTGCCACTGGGCCGCTGAACCACGCGCGGCCGAGGGCCGCAGCTGCGCACCGGCCGTCCCGGACGGCCGACCGGAAGGACCTGGGGGCAACAGGAACCGACCACGCACCTGTGCACGACTGGTGAAGGACCGACACGATGAGCGACAACGGCAGACTGATCACACCTGCGCTCGTGGATCTCTACCTCGCCCCCGACGACAAGGCTGAGGCCCTCCGCGCCCTGGCCCAGCGGCTCGCCGCCGAGGGCAGGGTCACCGACCTCGACGGCTTCCTCGCCGACGTGGCCGCCCGCGAGGCGCAGGCGCCGACCGGCCTGGGCGACGGGATCGGCATCCCGCACTGCCGCTCGGCCCACGTCACCCGGCCGAGCCTGGCCTTCGGGCGCAGCTCCCGCGGCCTGGACTTCGACGCCCCGGACGGCCGTCCGGCCGACCTGGTGTTCATGATCGCCGCCCCGGACGGCGCGGACGACGCCCACCTGCAGATCCTGGCCTCGCTGGCCCGCCGGCTGATGGACCCGGACTTCACCGGTGCGCTGCGCTCGGCGACCGACCCGAGTGCGGTCGCCGCCCTGGTCAACGACGAGGAGCCGGCCCCCTCGCCGGAGCCCGCGGCGACCGCCGCACCGGCGCCCGCACCGGCCCCCGTGTCCTCGGCGGGCGGCCCGGTGCTGGTCGCGGTGACCTCCTGCCCGACCGGCATCGCGCACACCTACATGGCGGCGCAGGCACTGGAGCAGGCCGCGGCCCGGGCCGGTGCCACCATCCACGTGGAGACGCAGGGATCGGCGGGCTCGACCCCGCTGGACCCGGCGGTGATCGCCGCCGCGGACGCGGTGATCCTGGCGCACGACGTGGAGGTCCGCGACCGGGCCCGGTTCGCCGGCCTGCCGACGGTGGACGTCGGGGTGAAGGCGGGTGTGAACCGCGCGGACGAGCTGGTCGCCGAGGCGGTGGCGCTGGCCGCCGCGGGCCCGGCACGCACGGAGCGGCCGGCGGCCGCCCCGGCGCCGAAGCAGCGGCAGGAGCACTGGGCGAAGCGGCTGCGCGGCTACCTGATGACCGGCGTCAGCTACATGATCCCGTTCGTCGCGGCGGGCGGTCTGCTGATCGCGCTGGGCTTCGCGCTCGGCGGGTACAAGATCTCCTCGGCGCCGTCGGTGGTCGGCCACTTCGACTGGGCGTCCCAGCAGAGCTGGGCGGCGCTGCTCTTCCAGACCGGCGCGGCGGCCTTCGCCTTCCTGGTGCCGATCCTGTCCGGGTACATCGCGTACGCGATCGCGGACCGGGCGGCGCTGGCGGCCGGCATCGTGGGCGGCGCGGTCTCGGTGACGGTCGGGGCGGGCTTCCTCGGCGGCATCGCCTCGGGTCTGATCGCCGGCCTGCTGGTGCGCTGGATGGTCGGCTGGAAGGTGCCGCGGGCGATCGCCGGGATCATGCCGGTGGTGGTGATACCGCTGCTGTCGGTGGCCGCGGTGGGCTTCCTGATGTTCGTGGTGCTGGGTTCGCCGATCGCCACCGCGATGAAGGGCCTGACGGACTGGCTGAACAGCCTGTCGGGCACCAATGCGATCCTGCTCGGCCTGCTGCTGGGCGCGATGATGGCCTTCGACATGGGCGGCCCGCTGAACAAGGTGGCGTACACCTTCGCGGCCGGCGCGCTCACCACCGCGGGCTCGGTGCCGGACGCCGGCAGCCTCAAGGTGATGGCCGCGGTGATGGCGGCCGGCATGACCCCGCCGCTGGGCCTGGCGCTGGCGACGACCGTGCGGCGGCGGCTGTTCACCCGCGAGGAACGGGAGAACGGCAAGGCGGCCTGGGTGCTCGGGGCCTCGTTCATCACCGAGGGCGCGATCCCGTTCGCGGCGGCCGATCCGCTGCGGGTCATCCCCTCGGCGATGGCGGGCAGCATGGTCGCGGGCGGCCTGACCATGGCCTTCGGCTCGACGCTGCGGGCCCCGCACGGCGGCATCTGGGTGCTGCCGCTGATCGGCAGCCCGGTGCTGTACCTGATCGCGATCGGGGCCGGCACGGTGGTCACGGCGGGCCTGGTGATCCTGCTGAAGGGCCTGCGGCGGCCCGTCCCGGCGGCTGCGGGGTCGGAGCCCGACCCGGCGGGCAAGGTACTGGCCGGCACGGCCGCCTGACGGTCGGCGCAGCGGCGAAGGGGTGCGGTGCGCGGAGAGCGCACCCACAACCCCAGGCCCACCACGAACCCCGGAACGACGACCCCGGAAACGGCGCCCCCGGTGGACGAAAGGAACGGCGAGGAGTGGTG